>CAYSTY010000164.1:1509-5614 GCA_964433685.1 uncultured Actinomycetota bacterium
ATCCAGCGACACCCGCGACCGAACTCGGCCACCGCCGAGTCGGGTCGTCAGTCGTCCTCGTCGATCAGGTCCTCGGCGTCGATGAGACCGCCCGCGGCGGCCAGCAGACCGGCGGTGGTGACGGCCCGGTCGTAGACGACGCCGAAGTACTGCTCGGCGATGACCTCGTGGCCCGGCAGCGGCGGCGCACCGAGCGACCGTGGCAACGCGTCCGGATCGTCGGTGATGCGCACGTCCTGGCTGGCGGCCGGCAGCAGCGACGGGTCACCCCAGAACCGGGCCGCGTCGTGCAGGACGTCGGGGCGCCGGTTCTTGTTGCGACGGTTGTTCTGCGAGCGCTTGCGGCCGCCCTTACGGCCCCGTTTGCCGCCACCCTTCTTGGCGCCACCGTCCTGGTTGCCACCGCCACCACCGCTGGTGCCGTCCCCGCCGGCGTTGCCGCCGGCGTTCCCGCCGGCGTTGCCGCGGGCGCGCCGCCGCCGGGGGCCGCGGTTGCCGCCGCCCTGGTCGCCGCCGTCCTGGACGCGGGTGCGTTCACGCTTGCGTTCGCTCACGCGGCATCTCCCTGCTGGAGCGGTGTGGCGGACTCGGTCAGCACGGCGGCCGGGTCGATCCCGAGGGCGCGCCGCAGCTGGTCGCTGTCGAGGTCACCGACCGAGCTGGACTTGGGCAGGGCGAGGTCGGCGATGCGGCGCTTGCCGGCCACGACCTCCTCCACCCGCTCGTCCACGGTGCCGGGGCACACCAGCCGGTGGGCCACGACCGTCCTGGTCTGACCGATGCGCCAGACCCGGTCGCGGGCCTGGTCCTCGACCGCGGGGTTCCACCAGCGGTCGTAGAGCACCACGTGGGACGCGGCGGTCAGGTTGAGCCCGGTACCGCCCGCCTTCAGCGAGAGGACCATCGCACCGGGGCCGGTACCGGCCTGGAACGACTCGACCATCCGGTCGCGGGCACCGCGTGCGAGCCCACCGTGGTAGCAGGCGATGTCGACACCGGTCCGGGCGGTCAGGTGCTGGGCGAGCCGCTCACCCCAGGTCGCGAAGTGGGTGAAGATCAGCATCCGCTCACCGGAGGCGAAGACGTTGTCGACGATCTCCTCGAGGCGGGTCAGCTTGCCCGAGCGGTCGGCCAGCGGACCGTCGTCACCGGTGTAGGCCGCCGGGTGGTTGCAGATCTGCTTGAGCGCCGTGATGGCCGCCAGCACCGCACCCTTGCGCTTGGGGGCGTCGTCGGCGTCGGCGCTCTCCACCACGAGCTCGTCGAGCACCGCCTGGTAGAGCCCGATCTGTTCGGGGGTCATGGGGCAGTGGTCGAGCGCATCGATGCGGTCGGGCAGTTCGGCCGCGATGACCGGCTCGGCCTTGGTACGACGGAACACCAGGACCCCGTTGAGGGTCTTGAGCGCGGATTCGGCGCTCTCGCCGCGTTCCGACGCCGCGTGCATCTGCGAGACGAAGGTGGCGCGGTCACCCACGAGGCCGGGGTTGACGAAGTCCATCAGCGCCCACAGGTCGCCCAGACCGTTCTCGATCGGGGTGCCGGTCAGCACGATGCGCGACCGGGCCTGGAGCCGGCGCAGCTGCTGGGCGGTCTCGCTGGTCGGGTTCTTGATGACCTGGGCCTCGTCGAGCACGACCCGTCCCCAGGGAACGTCGGCGAGGTCCTCCACGTCACGCAGCGCCGTGCCGTAGGTGGTCAGCAGGACGTCGGCGGCCCTGATCTCGGCCGCGAGCTCGTCGTCCTCGGCGCGGGACGCACCGTGGTGGACCACGACCCGGAGGTCCGGCGTGAAGCGCTTGGCCTCCGCGGCCCAGTTGCCGACGACCGCCGGCGGTGCGATCACCAGCGACGGCGCCTCACCGGCCGTACGGGCGAGGTGGGCCAACAAGGTCGGGGTCTTGCCGAGCCCCATGTCGAGGGCCAGACAGCCACCGAGCCCGGCGCCGTCGAGGAACTCGAGCCACGCGAGCGCGTCGGCCTGGTAGCTGCGCAACTCACCCTCGAACCCCTCCAGGGTCGTCGGCGGCTGCTCGGGGACCTCGCGGGCGCTGCGCAGCAGGTCGGCCGCCCAGCCTTCACCGGCCAGGGAGACCGGACGTCCGAGCGCGGTCCCGTCGAGGCCGAGTGCCATCCGCAGCATGTCCGCACCGGACAGCTTGGTCTGGTCGGCGCGTTCGGCGAGCGCGGCGGCGGCGGCCTCGAGGTCGGCGTGGTCGACCTCGACCCACCGGCCCTGCGACTTGACCAGCGGACGCGACTCGGCGGAGAGGCGACGGATCTCCTCGGCGGACAGCTCGACGTCGTCGAACACCGCCGACCAGCGCACGTTCGACAGCTGCTGGGCACCGACGGAGGTCTCGCGTCCGACCTCGGAGGTCAGGCGCAGGGTCGGGGTCGCCTTCTTCGGTGACAGCGGCGGCACCCGCACGTCGAACCCGGCGGCCACGAGGGTCGGCCCGACCTCGGTCATCAGGTGCCAGGCTTCGTTCTGGCTCAGGATCACCTGCCCGCGGCGGGTGTCCTTGGAGCGACGCAGCGGCAGGTAGAGGCCCTCGAGACGTTCGAGCTCGCGCTTGATCGCCTCCTTGCGGTCGTGGTTGGCCCGCGACATCGCGGCCTCGACGTTCTCGTCCTTGCGGCGGCCGTCGTTGGTGAGGGTGCGCAGGAGCCACGCGTCGCCCTCGTCGGGCGGGTCGAGCTGGACGGTGAGCTGGAGCTTGGAAGCCCCGGTGACACCGCTCGCCCACGAGGCGAGCGCCTTGCCGACCTCGCTGCCCTGGTGGTGGGGCGCCTCGAAGCTCGAACCGTCGAGACGGCCGAGGAAGGCTTCGGCGACGTCGCCGGCGGTCCGCGGCGAGGGTGGGGGAGCGGGGACCTCCACCCGGCCGGCCGCGTCGCGGCAGATCGCGTCGACGAACCCGGACACGATCGACCGGGTCACGTGCTTGGGGTCGGGCTGGCGGTCGAGGACCGCGACCGCGCCGGGCATCGTGCGGGTCAGGCTCGTCAGTTCCTCGTGGTCGATCAGGGTCGGCTCCCAGCGCACCGCGAAGTGGGACCGGTTGCCCTCCGCGTCCGCGACCTTGCGCAGCTGGGGAACGATCCGTCCGTGGGCGACGAGCCGGACCGCGAGGCCGGCGGCGAGCCCCATCCAGGTGACGCTGGCGCCGAGCCGCTCGTCGCCGCCCGTCGCGACGAGCGACACCAGCCACCCGAGCGAGGACTGGACCGGTGCGGCCACCGCGTCGGCGACGTTGCCGTCGGGCAGCTCGAGCGGCGGGTGCGGGGCCCAGTTACCGGTCGACGCGCCGGCGGCTTCGAGCTGTTCGAGCAGGAGCGGTTCGGGTGCGGGTTCGGCGCCGTAGCCGCTCGCCCACGCGATCACGTCACCGTCGTGCCAGGTCAGCTGGAGCTGGGCGATGCCGGGTTCGGCGAGCGCTGGGGACGGCGGCGCGTCGACGGCACCGGCAGCGTCCGCGTCGGACGTCCGCGGTGCGCGACCCTCGGCCGGGTCGCCGGTGGCGTCCTTCGGTCCGGAGCCGCCCTTGCCGTCCTTGCCGACCTTCGCGCCCTTGCCGCCCTTGCTCGACGCGTCGGCGGTCGGCTGCGGTCGCTCGCCGGTCAGGTCGAACAGGTCCTCGTCGATGCGCTCGAGCTCGTCCTGGAAGTCACCGAGGACGAGCTCACGTTCGGGGCCCTTGACCTCGCTGCGGAGGCGCTCGATGGTCCGCAGCCGCTCGCGCCGCAGGTCGTGCAGCGCGTCGATCCAGGCGGCTTCGTCGTCCTCGAGTCGGTCGAGGTCGTCGTCGGTGGCGGTCCCGTCGAGCGCCGCCTGGGCCAGCAGCCGTGCGTCGTGCAGATCGAGCGGCGGACGGCGTGTCGTGGTGGTCGAGGTGATCGCGGTGTCTCCCGTGCGACCTGGCCCGCGCGGGAGCGGGCACGTGGGTGGGGGGCCACGCGCCGGGGGACACCAGTGGCGTCTCGCCGGCGGGGCCGGTCGACGACGTCCTCACGGCCCGTCCCCACGGGACCGCAGCGGTGCGTCGTCGTCGTGCTCGCCGCCTTCGGGGAGCACGAGCACCCGGTCGGACCGGGTGCGGTT
>CAYSTY010000165.1:0-5593 GCA_964433685.1 uncultured Actinomycetota bacterium
CCCGACTACAGCGGTGACGGTGACGGCATCGACCGCCACGGCCACGGGACCTTCATGGCCGGTCTGATCGCCGGCGACGGGCGCGCCTCGGGTGGCGACGAACCTCGCTTCGGGGTCGCGCCCGGCGCGCACGTCGTGTCGCTCAAGCTCGCCGGTCGGGACGGCGCCACCTCGCTCGGTCGCGTGCTCGAGGCGATCGGGTGGGTGATCGTCAACCAGGACGAGCACTCGATCCGCGTCATGAACCTCTCCCTCGGCGTCAAGACGAACCGGGCACCGCAGGCCGACCCGCTGGCCGCCGCGGTCGAGGCTGCCTGGGCGTCCGGGATCACCGTCGTGACCGCGTCCGGGAACGAGGGTCGTGGCAACGTCACCTCCCCGGGTCGTGACCCCTGGGTCATCACGGTCGGATCGTTCGACCAGCACGCCGCGAACCCGACCGTCCCGGACTGGTCCGGTGCCGGCAAGGTCGTCAGCAACCCCAAGCCCGAGGTCCTCGCACCCGGCGTGTCCACGGTGTCGCTGCGCGCCCCGGGTTCGGCCGTCGAGCAGGACCACCCCGACTCCCACGTCGATGACCGCTACCTGCGTGGCAGTGGGACGTCGATGTCGGCCGCGCTCGTGTCCGGCGCCGTCGCGGTGCTCGCCGAGCTCCGCCCCTTCGCGACCCCGGACGACCTCAAGGGAGCGCTCGCGACCACCGGTGACGCCATCCGCGGCGAGACCGGGACGCTGGTCGACCTCGCAGCGGCCGACGCGGCCGAGGCCTCCCCGAACTGGCGCCAGCGCCACAAGATCGTCTTCGACGGTCCGTCCGGGCGCCTCCGGTCCATGCCGTGGAACGACACCGGCACGCCCTCGGCCGGCGAGGCCTGGCAGCGCGCCAAGTGGATGGACGGCGCCTGGCACCGCGCGAAGTGGATGGACGGCGCGTGGCACCGCGCGAAGTGGATGGACGGTCCCTGGTCGCGGGCCAAGTGGATGGAAGGGCCCTGGACCCGGGCGAAGTGGATGGACGAGGCCTGGCAGCGCGCCAAGTGGATGGAGGACGCCTGGGCCCGTGCGAAGTGGATGGAGGCCACCTGGGCTCGCGCGAAGTGGATGGACGCCTCGTTCACGCGTGCCAAGTGGATGGAGGCCGACTGGGCCCGCGCCAAGTGGATGGTCGACGGCTGGTCCGACGGCAGCGCCGTGAGCGCCCCCGCGTCCTTCGGTGGTCCCGACCGAGCGACCGACCCGGCACCGCCGGGTCGGGGGAACGGACGAGGACGCCCGTGACCGCACGCATCGTCGGCCTCATCGCCCTCGAGCTGGTGCTCGTCCTCGCAGGGCTGTTCGTCGTCGGTGCCAACCCGGTCGACATCCCGGCGCCGGGGCCCGTCGCGTTCGTGGTCTTCGTCGCGCTGCTCGGTGTGCTGAACCTGCTGCCGGTCATCTACCTCGAACACCGGCGGCACAACTGCCTGATCACGCCGGCCGACGGTGCGATCATCGTCGGGCTGTTCACCCTCGGCCCGTTCGGTCTCATCGCGGCCGGTACGGCGGCCGAGGCCATCGCGGCGTTGCGTCTGCGGCAACCGCCGCTCAAGTTCGTCTTCAACCAGGTCAGCATGCTGGGCGGGTGGACCGTCGCGGCCGTCACCTTCGCGCTCATCGGCCGCGTGGACCCGCTCGACCCGGTGGCCTGGACCGCAGGGCTCGTCGCCATGGCCGCGTGCGCCCTCTGGGACGTGGTGTCGACGGCGGCCCTCTTCGCGATCGTCGAGCGTCGTCCCTTCCGCGAGATGGTCAACGGGATCGGGCCGGCGCTGCTGCTGAGCCTCGTGCTCTCGGCCGCGCTCGGGCTGGTCGGCCTCGTGCTGTTCGTCGAGGACCCGTTCGCCGCGCTGCTCGTGGTGCCCGTCCTCGCCATCCTCGTGGTCAGCACCCGCTCGGTCACCTCCGCGAAGGCCGAACGCAACCGGCTCGAACGGCTCTACGACGCCACGGGCCGTCTCACCCGCCTCCTCGGTCGCCAGGAAGCGCTCGCGGCCATCGCCGCCGAGGGCCGTGGTCTGATCGCTGCCGGGGCTGCGGCCATCTGCGCGATCCCACGCCCCGACGGGTCGTGGGGCGGGGTCCTCGTCGACGACCAGGGGGCGCGCGACCTGCCACCCGTCGCCGTCGCGCGCCTGATCGCTGCCACCCGCGGGCAGCGCCAGGGGGCGGTGGCGCTCGGGCCGGTGCCTCTGGACGCCGTGTTCCCCGCGATGCCGAGCATGGTCTGGGCGACCGGTGCCGCCGACCCGGACGTGCAGGTCCTGCTCGCCGTCCTGCTCGAGGTGCCCGCCGACGACCGTTCGGACCACCGTGTCGACGTCCTCGCCGCCTTCGCCGCCCACGCGGCGACCGTCGTGGCCAACGTGCAGCTGCACGAGGACGTCCGAGGAGCGCTCGACCACCAGCTCGCACTGAACCAGCAGAAGAGCGAGTTCGTCGCCGCCGTCTCGCACGAGCTGCGCACCCCGCTGGCCGGGATGATCGGTTCCCTCCAGACGATCCAGAGGGCACACGATCGCATGACCACCGAGCAGCTGCGCGACGTGCTCGCGGTCGGGGAGTCCCAGAGCATCCGTCTGCGCGGGCTCATCGAGGACCTGCTGCTCGTCGCCGCTGCCGAGCACCAGCAGGTCCGCGTCCGTGACGAGGTCGTGGACCTCGAGGCGCTCGTGGCGGCGGTCCTCGTCGAGCAGCCCGCCGACACGCGGTCCCGGCTGCGGATCCACCACGCGCCCGCGGCGACGATCCGCACCGACCGCGACAAGCTGCACCGCATCGTCAGCAACCTGGTCGACAACGCGCGCAAGTACGCCCCGTCGGGGCCGATCGACCTCGCCACGACCATCGTGGACGGCCAGGTCCGTATCGCCGTCGAGGACCGCGGCCCCGGCATCGCTGCCGCCGACCGCGAGCGTGTCTTCGAGCGGTTCGTCCAGCTCGACCAGTCGGCGACGCGTCGCCAGGGCGGGACCGGCCTCGGTCTGCACCTGTGCCGGGAGCTGGCCGAGCTGCTCGGCGGCGCGCTCACGCTCGAGACCGGCCACGACGGTGGTGCCCGGTTCGTCCTCACCGTCCCGCACCGGCCGATCGACGGCACAGCGCCGACGCGACGGGCCGAGCACCCGCGTGGCGGCATCGTCAGCTCGCCGCTGCGTCGCCCCGTCTCACCCGCCGCCGTCGTACCTGCCGGTGTCCGTACCGCCGTGCCAGACCTGTCCGTCGGAGGATCCCCGTGACCGCCGCCACCACGCCCACGCGCGTCCGTCGCGTCCTGATCGCGGACGACGAGTCGACCATCCGGCACCTGCTCGAGCTCAACCTGCGCGCCGAGGGCATGGAGGTGGTCGTCTGCGCCGACGGTGACAGCGCCTACGCCGCCGCGCGGCAGGATCCGCCGGACCTGCTCATCCTCGACGTGATGATGCCCGGGCGGGACGGACTGCAGCTGCTCCGCGACCTCAGACGGGACCCGCGCACCGCCCACCTGCCGGTCATCCTGCTGACCGCGAAAGCGACCGACGCCGAGGTGTGGGAGGGTTGGACGGCGGGGGCGGACTACTACATCACCAAGCCGTTCGACCTCGACGAGGTGATGACCTTCATCCGCTACCTCGGCACCGAACCGGCCTGACCGGCGGACGGCGAGCTAGCGTCCGGGCCCCGTCGAGGAGAGCCCGCCGTGCCCCGCATCCTGCTGCTGCACGGGCCGAACCTGTCGCAGCTCGGTCACCGTGACCCGGCCGTCTACGGCACCGACACGCTGGCCGACGTGGTCGCAGCCGCCCGGGCCGAGGCGATCGGGCAGGACGCCACGCTCGACGACGAGCAGCACGAGGCGGAGGGGGACCTCATCCGTCGGCTGCACCTCGTCCGCACCGACGGCACCGACGCGGTGGTGATCAACGCCGGTGCGTTGACCCACTACAGCTACGCGCTGCGTGACGCGCTCGAGCTGCTCGACGTGCCGATCGTCGAGGTGCACCTGTCGAACATCCACGCCCGCGAGAGCTTCCGGCACACCTCGGTCACGGGGGCGGTCGCCGACGGGATCATCACCGGCTTCGGGATCGACGGGTACCCCCTCGCGGTCCGGGCGGCGCTGGCGCTCATCGGCCGTCGCAGGTGACCAGCGGGCCCGATCACACCGCTCGACGCGACCGGCTCCGCCCCGGCATCGAGGTGGCCGACGCCGCGCTGCTGCTGGTCACCGCACCGGCCAACGTCGCCTACCTGACCGGTTTCACCGGCTCCAACGGTCAGGTCCTGGTGGGGGTGGACGCCGCCGCGGACCGGGTCATCACCGACGACCGGTACGCCGACCGGGCACGGCGCGAGGCCGACTCGCTCGAGCTGTCGCTGACCCGCGATCCGTGGAGCGCCGCCGTCGCGGCCGTGCGCTCCGCCGGACACCACCACCTCGCCGTCGAGGCGGATGCGGTCAGCTGGGCGCAGGCGGAGCGCCTGCGGACCCAGGCCGCCGAGGCCGACGTCGAGGTCGTGGCAACGAGCGGGCTCGTCGAAGCACTGCGCGTGGTGAAGGACGACCACGAACTCGCCCTGCTCGCACGCGCCTGCCGGATCACCACCGACGCGCTCGAGGAGCTGGCAGCGGAACGGCTCCTCGCCGGTGCGAGCGAACGGGACCTCGCCGTCTGGCTCGAACGACGTTTCCTCGACCTCGGCGCGGACGGGGTGGCCTTCCCCTCCATCATCGCGGCCGGTCCGAACGGCGCCGTGCCGCACCACGCACCCACCGACCGACCGATCGGGGACGGGGAGCTGGTCACCATCGACTGTGGGGCGCTCGTCGGGGGCTACCACGCCGACTGCACCCGGACGTACGCGGTCGGTCGGCCCCCCGCACCGCTGAGCGAGGTGCACGACCTCGTGGTCGCGGCGCAGGCGGCCGGACGGGCCGCGGCCACCGCGGGCGCGCGGGCGCGGGACGTCGACGCCGCGGCACGGCGGACGATCGCCGCAGCGGGCTACGAAGAGGCGTTCGTCCACGGCACCGGGCACGGTGTCGGCCTGCAGATCCACGAGGCACCCGCGGTCGCGCGGGGGTCAGCTGCTACGCTCCGCCCCGGCACGGCGCTGACCGTCGAACCGGGCGTCTACCTCCCCGGGACCGGCGGCGTCCGCATCGAGGACACCATCGTGGTCACCGCGGACGGTGCCCCGCGCGTGCTGACCGACATCTCCCGCAGCCTGCACGCCGCCTGAGCGGCGCGCGACGAACTCGACAGGCGTCACGTGGTCTCCACCAACAGCTTCAAGAACGGGATGACGATCCTGCTCGACGGCAAGCTCCAGCAGATCGTCGAGTTCCAGCACGTCAAGCCGGGCAAGGGCGGCGCGTTCGTCCGTTCCAAGCTGAAGAACGTCGAGACCGGCAAGGTCATCGAACACACCTTCCGCGCCGGCATCGACATCGAGCAGGCCATCGTCGAACGCCGCGACCTGCAGTTCCTCTACCGCGACGGGGACGACTTCGTCCTGATGGACGCGGAGACCTACGACCAGCAGCACGCCTCGTCGGCGGCGATGGGCGACG
>CAYSTY010000166.1:0-5582 GCA_964433685.1 uncultured Actinomycetota bacterium
AGCGCTTGAGCTCGCGCCGGGCGAGCGCCATCTCGTGGACCTCGTCCGGCCCGTCGGCCATCCGCAGCGTGCGCGCGTGCGCCCACATCATCGCGAGCGGGAAGTCGTCGGAGAACCCACCGCCCCCGTGGGTCTGGATCGCCTTGTCGAGCACCCACTCCGCCATCGACGGCGCGACGATCTTGATCGCGGAGATCTCCATCCGCGCCCCCTTGTTGCCGACGGTGTCCATCAGCCGGGCTGCCTTCAGGGTCAACAGGCGCGCCTGTTCGATCCGGACCCGGGCCTGCGCGAGCCAGTGGTGGAACACGCCCTGGTCGGCGATCGGCCGGCCGAACGGTTCACGCGCCAACGCCCGCTCGCACATCAGGTCGAAGGCGCGCTCGGCCATCCCGATCATGCGCATGCAGTGGTGGATGCGGCCCGGGCCGAGACGCGCCTGGGCGATGGCGAACCCGTCCCCCTCGTTGCCGATCAGGTTGCCGGCGGGGACGCGGACGTCGACGAACTCGACCTCGGGGTGGCCCCCGTGGCCGTCGTAGCGGCCGAAGACCGGTAGGTCCCGGACGACGCGCACACCGGGGGTGTCCATCGGCACGAGCACCATCGACTGTTGGCGGTAGGGCGACTCGTCCGGGTCGGTGACGCCCATGAAGATGCCGACCTGGCAGCGGGGGCTGGAGGCACCGGAGGACCACCACTTGCGCCCGTTGATGACGTACTCGTCGCCGTCGCGGACGATCCGCGAACCGATGTTGCGCGCGTCCGAGGACGCCACGTCCGGCTCGGTCATGAAGAACGCCGAGCGGATCTCCCCCTCGAGCAGCGGGTGGAGCCAGCGCTCCTGCTGCTCGGGGGTGCCGAACATGTGCAGCACCTCCATGTTCCCGGTGTCGGGTGCCGCGCAGTTGGTGATCTCGGGCGCCATGAGTGGCGACCTGCCCGTGACCTCCGCGAGGTAGGCGTAGTCGAGGTTGCTCAGGCCCGCCCCGTGCGTCTCGTCCGGCAGGAACAGGTTCCACAGCCCGCGTGACCGCGCCTCGGCCTTGAGCTCCTCGATGATCGCCGGGTGGTGGTGGCGGTCCCCCGACGCCTCCACCTGCTCGTGGTAGGTCCCCTCGTTCGGGATGATGCGCGTGTCGAGGAGGTCCTGCAGCTCGTCGCGCAGCGCCGCACCGCGCGGGCTCAGGGACAGGTCGAGATCGGTCACGGAGGGCTCCCGGGTCGCCGTGGCTGGGAGCACCACGCTAGGGGGTCCGGGCCGCCGCCCGCGCCTCGAGGTAGCCGGTGACGGCGGCGTCGGTGGCCTGACCGGCCTGCTCGGCTGCCCGTGTCACCGCGCGCACCGCACCGCGACGCACCTCACGGAGGGCCGTCCGCCGCGCGTCGCGGCGGCGCGTCGACCCGGCGTCGGGGTCCAGCAGGTACATGGCGCCGGCACCGAGCGCAGCGCCCGTGCCGAGCGTGACCAGGGAGCGGACGCGCACGTGTCCCTCCTCGTCGGCGCATCGGGGACGAGCGTAGGCCGCGACACGACGAGGAGCCCGCCGGGACGGGCTCCTCGTGCGTCAGGTGCCGGCCGTGGCGGCCGGCCAGCTCCGCTCAACGCAGGCCGAGCTGCTTGGAGCAGGCGGGCCAGGCACCCCAGCCCTGGACGGCCTTGAGGTCCTCGGCGCGGGCGATCTGCGTCTCGCGGGACGCCTCGTGCGGGTAGCCGGTACCGCCGACCATCTGCCAACTGTCGAGGGTGAACTGCAACCCGCCGTAGAAGCCGTTGCCGGTGTTGATGCTCCAGTTGCCACCCGACTCGCACTGCGCGAGCCGGTCCCAGACGCCGGCATCGACGGTGGCTGCGGTGACCTCGGGCTCCGGCTCCGGTTCGGGCGCCGCCTCGGGCTCGGGCTCCGGTTCGGGCTCGGGCTCCGGTTCGGGCGCCGGTTCCGGTTCGGGCTCCTGCGCTGCCAGCTCGGCACGGGCGTCGACCGCGGCGAGCAGGACCTGGCTGAGGTCGTCGTCGCCGAACGCGACCGGCTCGATGCGGTCCCCGGGCGTCACCGAGATGGTGCGCTCGTGGTCGGCGTCGGACGCGTCCGCGGGCGGCGGCTCCTGGGCGGTCGCCGCGACCGTGCCGAGCGCGCCGAGCGCCGCGACGGTCGAGGCCGTGATGAGCCGCGTCGCGGGGTGGCGACGCGGGCGTGTGGTCGTGCAGGCACGACGGGACACACGTACTCCTGGTTCGGGGGAAAGGGGAGGTGCTCCGTGATGTCGTCACGGCCGACCGACGGCGCGTGCGACGGGGAGCGGATGTCGACCCAGTGCGGGAGCGGGCCTGACGAGGCAGGACTGTGAGGTGCCGAGCCGCCGATGACCACGACCGGGCCCCGTCCGTCCGGCCAGCGGCCGCTGCTGGGGCCGCCGCCACGCCCGCCAGCACGGCCGGTCGACCAGGGTCGGGAGCGGTCATCGCACGCGCTTGCAGCTGCGAGCGCACGCTTGCCGGGCGCGCAACGCGCGGTGCGTGGCGCGTCGTCACGCCGCGGGTCGCGTCCCGAGGCCGGTACAGTGGAGGCTTCGTCCGGTACGCCGGACGGCGATCGGAACGAGACCGCTCTGTCCAACCTCCAGCACCCGAGCCCGCGGCCCTCGCGCGACCGCCTCCTCACCATCGGGGACGGCACCTCCGCCGAGGCGTTCGGCCCACCGGAGTGGGGCCTGCTCAGCATCGTGGCCCTGGTCTGGGGGTCGTCGTTCCTCCTGATCGACATCGGGCTCGAGAGCTTCTCCCCCGGCGTCGTCGCCCTCTTCCGCGTGGGCTTCGGCGCGTTGGCCCTGGCGGTGGTGCCGCGTGCCCGCGCATCCGTCGAGCGTGAGGACCTGTCGCGGATCGCCCTCCTCGGCGTGACCTGGATGGGCTTCCCACTGATCCTGTTCCCGGTCGCCCAGCAGTGGATCGATTCGTCGGTCGCGGGGATGCTCAACGCGGCGCTCCCGCTGACCAGCGCCATCTGGGCGGCGGCGCTGCTACAGCGTTGGCCACCACGCCGGCAGGTCGGCGGGCTCCTGCTCGGCTTCGGTGGGATCGTGCTCGTCTCCCTGCCGGAGCTGCCCACCGACGCCATCAGCTCGGAGGGCTCGGCCGCGACCCTCCTCGGGGTCAGCCTCGTCCTGGTCGCGGTGATCCTCTACGGCCTGTCCGCCAACCTCGCCGTGCCCCTGCAGCAGAAGTACGGCGCGCTGCCCGTGCTGCTGCGCGCGCAGCTCGCGGCGATGGTCATCATCGTGCCGTTCGGCCTCGCCACGATCGGCGGGTCGAGCTGGTCCTGGCCCGCGTTCGCCGCGATGGTCCCGCTCGGCGCGCTCGGGACGGGGCTGGCGTTCGTGCTCATGACCACGCTCGTCGGACGCGTCGGCGGACCTCGCGGGACGATCGCGACCTACTTCACCCCGATCGTGGCCATCGCCCTCGGCGTCGGGTTCCTCGGTGAGGTCCTCCACCCGCTCGCCGCGGTGGGCTCGGTGCTGGTGGTCGGCGGCGCGTGGCTCGCCTCCCGCCGCGTCGACCTGCCCGAGCCCCGAACCGGCGCGCGTCGCCGCGTCAGCCGTCCGATGCGCTGAGCGTCGCCTCGACGCGGGCGACCTTCGCCGTGAGGGCGCCCTCGTGACCGGGACGATGGTCGAGCTTCAGGGTCAACGACACCCGCGGCGCGACCTCGGCGCAGGTCTCGATGCAGCGCCGGACGAGGGCCATGACCTCGTCGTAGGGTCCCTCGACGTTGGTGAACATGGCGTTGGTCTCGTTGGCCAGGCCGCTGTCACGCACGAGCCGGACGCAGGCGGCGACGGCATCGCCGACCGAGTCCGATCCCCCCATCGGACTGACCGAGAAGGCGACGAGGACGGGTAGGTCGGCGGCCACGGGACGCTCCTCGGGACGGGGCTGGGAGGGCGGTGACGGTAGCCTCGCGGACCCCACCGGACGCGGAGCGACCACCGTGGAGCAGCACACGGGACCAGCCCGTCCCCAGCTGCGTGTCGCGATCGTCCTCGCCGCGCTCGTCGCCGGTCTCACCGCCTCGCTCGCGGGCGCCCTCGCCGCCCCGGCGACCGCTGCCGCCGGCACGAGCGTCGGGCTGACGCGGATCACAGGGACCATCACCCCCGTGACCGCCGACCACCTCGACGACACCGTCCAGCGCGCCGCCTCGGCCGGCCACCAAGCCCTCATCGTGCAGCTCGACACGCCGGGGGGCCTGGTCGACTCGACCCGCCGGATCGTGCAGAACTTCCTCGATGCGCCGCTCCCGGTCGTGGTGCACGTCGCCCCCTCGGGGGCCGACGCGGGCTCGGCCGGCACCTTCATCACCTACGCCGGGCACGTGGCGGCGATGGCGCCCGCCACCACCATCGGTGCGGCGACACCGGTCGGCGGCCAGGGTGAGGACCTCGACGCCAAGATCGTCGAGAACACCGCCGCCTTCGCCGAGGCCATCGCCGGGGCGCGCGACCGCGACGTCGACCTCGCCGTGGACGCGGTCCGCGACGGCCGCTCGGTGACCGCCGACGTGGCGCTCGAGGAGGGCGGTATCGACCTCGTCGTGGCGTCGACGAGCGACCTGCTCGACGAGCTCGACGGCGTCGAGGTCGAGGTCCGCGGCGACACCGTGACGCTGGCCACGGCGGGCGCGGAGGTGGTCGAGATGCCGGTCGGGACGGCGCGGCGCATCCTCGGCTTCCTCGCCGACCCGAACCTGGCCTTCGTGTTCCTGTCCCTCGGGACCCTCGCGATCCTCTACGAGATCGCCAACCCCGGGGTCGGCCTCGGCGGCGTGGTCGGCGTGAGCTCGATCGTGCTGGCGATGTTCGCCTTCGCGGTCCTGCCGGTGACCGCCGTCGGCATCGTGCTGCTGCTCGTGGCGGCGGCGATGTTCGTGGTCGAGCTGTTCGCACCCGGGATCGGTGCGGGCGCCGGCGGTGGGAGCGCCGCCCTGCTGCTCGGCGGTCTGTTCCTCTTCCCCGCCGACACCGGCCTCGGGATCGATCTGCGCGTGATGCTGCCCACGGTCGTCGTGCTCGCGGTGCTGAGCGCGCTGCTCGGGGTGATGGTCGCGCGCACCCGACACGAACCGGAGCTCAACTACGCCGATCAGCTCGCGGGACGCCAGGTGACGGTCACCGGCGCCTCCGAGGGTCGACCACGTGCGCAGCTCGACGGCACCTGGTGGCGGCTGCGCCCCGCGGCCGACGACACCGCCCTGCGCGACGGCGACCAGGTGACCGTCGTCGCGCGCGACAACCTCGACCTCGTCGTCGCACCGACGCAGGTCACCACCGCCGACCCCGACCCGCTCTGATCCTCCGACCCCCTCACCCCAAGGACCTGCCGTGGACCCCCTCCTGGTCGGTATCGGCCTCGCGCTCGTCGTGCTCGTGGTGGTGCTCGCCTCGTCGATCAAGATCGTCGACGAGTACGAGCGCGGCGTGATCTTCCGCCTCGGTCGCGTCACCGGCGCGCGTGGTCCGGGGCTGTTCTTCATCATCCCGATCATCGAGAAGATGGTGAAGGTCAACCTGCAGACGGTGAC
>CAYSTY010000167.1:0-5568 GCA_964433685.1 uncultured Actinomycetota bacterium
CTCCAGAACGTCGACCCGGCGCAGCTGCCGTGAAGCTCGACGCGGTCACCTACGGAGGCCCGCTCGCCGCCGTCCCGGACGAGGTCGCCGCCGCACAGGCGCGCGGTCACGACGCGTGGTTGGTCTCCGAGGTCGCGCACGATCCGCTGCTGGCGTGCGCCCTGGCGGCCGAGCACGGGCGTGACATCGCGGTCGGGACGGCCATCGCCGTCGCGTTCGCCCGCTCACCGATGCAGGTCGCCTACCAGGCCCACGACCTGCAGGCGCTCAACGAGGGACGCTTCATCCTCGGGCTCGGTTCACAGATCCAGGCCCACGTCGAGAAGCGGTTCTCGATGCCGTGGCGGGCCCCCGCGGCGCGGATGCGCGAGTACGTCCAGGCGCTGCACGCGATCTGGCACGCGTGGTCCTCGGGGGAGCGTCTGCGCTTCGAGGGCGACCACTACCGCCACACCCTCATGACACCGTTCTTCACCCCACCCGATCACGGTTTCGGCCCGCCGGCCGTGTGGCTGGCCGCCGTCGGGCCGCTCATGACCCGCGTGACCGGCGAGGTCGCCGACGGGCTGCTGTGCCACCTGTTCACCACCGACCGGTACCTCCGCGAGACCACGCTGCCCGCCCTCGTCGCCGGCGCCGAACGGGCCGATCGCCGCCGCGAGGACCTCGAGGTGAGCCTGCCCGTGCTCGTGGTGACGGGCCGGGACGAGGTCGAGCGTGATGCCGTCGCCGCCGCGGCCAAGGGGCAGCTCGCCTTCTACGGCTCGACCCCCGCCTACCGGGCCGTCCTCGAGACCCACGGCTGGGGGCAGCTGCACGAGGACCTGCACGCCGCGTCGCTGCGGGGGGAGTGGGACCGCATGCCGGACCTGATCGACGACGAGGTGCTGGCCACCTTCGCCATCGTGGAGGAACCGCAGCGCGTCGGCGCGGCGGTGCGGGCGCGGTACGGGGACCTGGTCGACCGGGTCAGCCTCGCGACGGCGTACACCTTCACCGAGGACGACTGGGACCGGGTCGTCGACGACCTGCGCGGGTGACGCGGGTCCGCGTCCCCGGCGCGGTCGACGTCGCCCTCGCCGCGGCGCTGTGGGGGACCGCCGGCACGGTGCAGGAGCTGTTCCTGCCGACCGCGTCGCCGGTGGCCGTGGCATCCGCCCGCTGCCTGATCGCCGGCGCGATCCTCATCCTCGCCGCGCTCCCGCGTCCCGCTGCGCGGGCGTCCCTCGTCGCCACCTTCCGGGGCGGGGGGCGACCGCTGCTCGTGGCGACCCTGGCGATCACCGTGTTCCAGGCGTGCTACCTGCTCGGCATCCGGACGGCGGGGGTCGCGCTCGGCACGCTCGTCTCGCTCGGCAGCGCCCCGGCCTGGGCCGGGCTGTTGGCCCTCGTCGCGGGACGGCGACCGTCGCGGCGGTGGGTCGTGGCGAGCGTCATCGCGGTCGGTGGTCTGACGGCGCTCGTCGGCGGTGACGCCGGAGGGGCCCCGCTGCGGGGGGTCCTGCTCGCCGCCACCGCCGGGGCCGCCTACGCCACCTACACCACCGCCTCGGCCCGGCTCGAGGTCACCGACCGGGCCGCCGTCGTCGCGATCGTGTTCACCGTCTGCGGGGTCGTGCTCGCGCCGTCGCTCGTCACCGCCGGCCTCCCCGTGGACGGCCGTGGCCTCGCCGGGCTCGCCTGGCTCGCCGTCGGCACCACGGTCGTGCCGTACCGCCGGTTCCTGCGGGGGCTGGTGACCACCGATGCGCCGACCGCGACCACGCTGTCCCTGCTCGAACCGCTCACCGCGACGGTCCTGGCCGTCACCCTGGTGGACGAGCGTCTGACCGGTGTCGGCGCGCTCGGGGTGGCCGCCCTGACGGTGGGTGTCCTGCTCGCCAGCCGCCCCGTCCGACACGCCCCCGTACCTCGTGGTGGAGGCGGCCCACGTGACCGGGGCACGACGGGTCGCCCCGCCCCTAGCATCCGTGGCCACGCCCCTGACCCGGACGAGGAGCACGACCCGTGACCACCGTCGGTGTGGACCTCGGCGGCACCAACATCAGCACGGTGGTGCTCGACGGCGATCGGATCGTGGGGCGCTCCAAGCTCAAGACGCCGACGGGCGGGGACCGCACCGGCGTCATCGACGTCATGGCCGCGGCGGTCCACGACGCGCTCGACGACGCGGGCATCACCCGACAGGACATCGACGGGCTCGGCGTCGGGTCGCCGGGGGTCGTCGTGGACGGCACGGTGGGTGGCGCGTCGAACGTCCCCGACTTCATGGAGCGTTTCAGCCTCGCCGACCTGCTCGAGCACGAGCTCGACGTGCGGGTCCGCGTCGTCAACGACGTGACCGCCGCCGCGGTGGGGGAGCACCGCCTCGGCGCCGGCCGCGGCTGTGGCGCCCTCCTGTGCGTCTTCGTCGGGACCGGCGTCGGTGGTGGGCTGGTCCTGAACGGTGCGCCCTACGAGGGTGGTGGTGGTGCCGGTGAGTTCGGCCACCAGATCGTCCGCCAGGGGGGCGCGGTCTGCCCCTGCGGGCGGCGCGGGTGCGTGGAGGCGTACGCCGGCCGCCGAGCGATGGTCGCGACCGCGGCGCGTGCGCGCGCGGCGGGCCGGGACACGGTGCTGTTCGACGTCATGGAGGAGAAGGGCAAGGCCGTCCCCACCTCCGGCGTCTTCCACGAGGCGTTCCGACGCGGGGACGAGCTGGTCGCCGACCTCCTCGACGACGCCGTCAGCGCCCTCGGAGCCGGGATCGCCTCGGCGGTGAACCTCCTCGACGTCGACCTCGTGGTGCTCGGCGGGGGGGTCGCGGACCGCTTCGGTGAAGCCTTCCGCACGCGGGTCGACGCGGCGGCCCGGCCCCTGCTGTTCCTCCAGCCGCCACGGGTACGGATCGTGCCCGCGGAGCTCGGTGACGACAGCGGCGCGATCGGTGCGGCCATGCTGGCACGTCCGGACGCCTGAGCCGTCCGCCGTCCCTGGCTGTCCCGACGGGCGGTCCCCGGGTTGGTCGGGACGGGGCCGGGGTGGCACGCTCCGGCCCCCGCCGGGCGCGGCTGCGCCGTGTCCCCACCCAGGAGACCGTCGTCGTGGCCCACCTCGAGCACGCGTCCGCCCTCGTCACCGCCATGCAGGCCGTGACCTCCCGCGCCGCGGCGTCCCTCGCCGAACGGTGCGCGAAGGACGGCCGCATCAGCACCGGGCTCGTCGACCAGCACCAGACCGTCGCCTACGACCTCGCCTCGGTGTCCTCCGCGGTCGTCGCCGCCGCCGAGCTGACCGCGTGGGGGGAGCGGGGCGGGACCGAGGCAGCGCTCGCGCTCGCCTTCGCCGCCGACACCGCCGCCGACCTCGACGGGCGCATCCGTGGTCGGGAGGCCGCCTGGGGGGTCGAGCCCGGCGCGTTCGACGACGTCGCCGAGGCGCTCGCGGCCGGGCGCGACACCGCCTTCCTGTCCGAGCTGGCCGAGGAGGTCCTGCGGACCGGTGAGGCGGGTCCGCGCCACCTGCCCGAGGACCTCGAGATGGTCCGTCAGACCTTCCGGCGTTTCGCGGAGGAGCAGGTCATGCCGGTGGCTGAGCACATCCACCGCCACGACGAGGACATCCCGGACGAGATCATCTCGGGACTGGCGGAGCTCGGCTGCTTCGCGCTGTCGATCCCCTCCGAACACGGTGGGTTCGCCGAGGGCGGCGACGACGAGCTGCTCAACATGGTGCTGGTCACCGAGGAGCTCTCGCGCGGGTCGCTCGGCGCGGCGGGCTCGCTGATCACCCGTCCGGAGATCATCGGTACCGCCATCCTGAAGGGTGGGACCGAGGAGCAGAAGGGCCGCTGGCTGCCCGCCATCGCCTCGGGCGAGAAGATGTGCGGCGTCGCGGTCACCGAACCGGACTACGGCTCCGACGTCGCCGGGGTCAAGACCACCGCCACCCGCGAGGGCGACGAGTGGGTCCTGAACGGCGTCAAGACCTGGTGCACCTTCGCGGGCAAGGCCGAGTACCTGCTGGTGCTCGCACGGACCGACCCCGACCGCAGCCTCGGTCACAAGGGTCTGAGCCTGTTCGTGGTCGAGAAGCCGTCGTTCCCCGGCCACGAGTGGGAGGTCACCCAGGACGGCGGCGGACGGATGCAAGCCACGGCCATCCCCACCATCGGCTACCGCGGCATGCACTCGTTCGAGGTGTCGATCGACGGGTGGCGGGTCCCGCACACCGATCTCATCGGTGAGGACGACGGGCTCGGTCGCGGCTTCTACCTCCAGATGCAGGCGTTCTCGAACGCCCGTCTGCAGACGGCCGCGCGCGCCCAGGGCGTGATGCAGGCCGCGCTCGAGCAGGCCACCGGGTACGCCAAGCAGCGCAACGTGTTCGGCACGCCGCTCGCCGACTACGAGCTGAACCGCACCAAGATCGCGCGCATGGCGGCGCTGCTCGCGGCCTGCCGGGTGACCTCGTTCTCGGTCGCCCGTTCGCTGGCGCGTGGGGACGCCTCCGCGGGGCTCGAGGCTTCGCAGTTGAAGCAACTGTCGTGCCGCGTCGCCGAGTGGGTCACCCGCGAGGCGCTGCAGATCCACGGCGGCTACGGCTACGCCGAGGAGTACACCGTCTCGCGCCTGTTCGTCGACGCGCGTGTGCTGTCGATCTTCGAGGGCGCGGACGAGGTCCTCGCGCTCCGGGTCATCGCCAAGCAGATCCTGTCCGATGCGCTCGCGGGTGCATCCGCGTAGACCGCCACCCGCGCTAGGGTCCGCGACCCCTCCTCTGCGGTCGCGGAGCCAGCGTGCTCGAGCTCGAACGGCTGTACCGCCGGTTCCCCGTCGCGGGGGCGTCCGACGTGGATGCCCCCGGCGGATCGATCCGGGCGCTCGACGGGCTGTCGTTCGCGGTCGCGCGCGGTGAGCTGTGCGGCTTCCTCGGTCCCAACGGTGCCGGGAAGACCACGGCGATGCGGGCGGTGGTCGGGGTCACCCGCCTCGACGACGGCGAGGTCCGGTGGGACGGTCGGCCGATCGATGCCGACGTCCGGCGCCGGCCTCGGCGCCACGCTGACCATCGCCTACTCCCCCGTGCAGTCGCTGGGCCCGGTGGGCATCGTGCCGCTGGCCGCGTTCGCCGGGGCGCTGTTCGGCGTCGCCTGCGCCCTCGCGCTCGGCACCGTCGCCGGCGGGTCGCACAGCCCCACGCTGCTGCTCGCCGGCATCGCGGTCGCCGCCTTCCTGTCCGCGGCCCAGAGCCTCGTCCAGCAGCAGAACACCGACGACCTGCGCGAGATCTACGGCTGGATGATCGGCCAGCTCGGCAGCTCCCGGTGGTCCGACATCGGGATGGTCCTGCCCTACCTCGGGATCTCCTGCGCGATCCTGCTCTTCTGCGGCCGGGCCCTCGACGTGCTCGCCGTCGGCGACGACGAGGCCAGCTCGCTGGGTGTGCACCCGGGCCGGCTGCGGCTGCTGGTCATCCTCGCCGCGTCGCTGGCCACCGCCTCGGCCGTGGCCGTCAGCGGGCTCATCGGCTTCGTCGGCCTGGTCGTCCCGCACATCGTCCGGCGCCTGGCCGGCGGCTCCTACACCC
>CAYSTY010000168.1:0-5560 GCA_964433685.1 uncultured Actinomycetota bacterium
CGACGCCGGCCGGTAGCGTTGCACCTCGGTCGCGGAGGGTGACGAGTTGGCGCAGGTCTGGGACGTCTACCTGGACGACCAGGAGGCGGCGCCGCTGCTGCACGCGGCGGCGGTGCTCGAACGGCACCGCTGGGTGCGTGAGCCGCTGCCGTTCTCCGACGTACGTCGCCTGCTCGCCCGCCTGCGGAAGATCGCGCCGCTCGCCGCCGAGGACGCCCAGCACTGGGCCCACGAGGCCGAGGACCGGCTGGAGGAGTCGCGTGCCGATGGCGGCCGATGGGGCAGCCCGGCGGCTGCCACGACCATGGCCGTGACCGCGTTGGCGCTCGCCGAGGGGTCGCGGGAGGTGCTCGACGCGGTCACCGCCGCCGCCGACGACCTGTCCGCGCGCCTCGAGGAACGGCGTCCCCTCGGTGGACGTTGACGGGGGCGCTGCGTGACCGTGTGGCCGACCACGACGCTGCCGTACGGGGTGGTGCGTGCCCCGGGTGGCCGGCCCCGTCCCGCGACGGCGGTGGGTGACGACGCGCTCGACCTCGCGGGCCTCGCCGCCGCGGGTCTGTTCGAGGGGACCGCCGAGGATCCCGCGTGGCTGTTCGGCGGCGCGAACCTCGACCGGTTCCTCGCCGCGGGTCCCGAGGTGTGGGGCCGCGTCAGGACCCGGCTGCTCGACCTGGTGCACGACGCGACGGCACGGGACCGGCTCGCGCCGCACCGGACGCCGCTCACGGCGGTGACCTGCGAGCTGGCCTGGACGGTCGCCGACTACGTCGACTTCTACAGCTCACGCGACCACGCGACCAACGTCGGTCGCATCTTCCGGCCGGACGGCCCGACGCTCCCCGCCGCGTGGGACCACCTGCCGATCGGCTACCACGGCCGCGCCGGGACCGTCGTCGTCACGGGCACCGAGGTGGTTCGTCCCCGGGGGTTGCGTCGCACCGGGGACGAGGTGACCGCCGGGCCGAGCACCCGGCTCGACCTCGAGGCCGAGATCGGCTGGGTCGTCGGTACCGGCACCGAGCTCGGCACGAGCGTGCCCACCACGTCGTTCGCCGAGCACGTCCTCGGCGCGGTCCTCGTCAACGACTGGAGCGCCCGCGACCTGCAGGCCTTCGAGTACGTCCCGCTCGGCCCGTTCCTGGGCAAGTCCTTCGCGACGTCGGTCTCCGCCTGGATCGTGCCGCTGCCGGCCCTCGACGCCGCCCGCGTCGCGCCGCCCGCGCCACCCCACCCTCCGTCGGACCACCTCGCACCGGTCGGGGACGGGTACGCGATCGACCTCGAGGTGGCGGTGACCCCCGCCGCCGGCGGCGAGGCGACCACCCTGTCGCGACCGCGGGGCGGCGAGCTGCGCTGGACGCCGGCGCAGCAGCTCGCGCACCTGACCAGCAACGGCGCGCGGCTGCGCACCGGTGACCTCTACGCATCGGGCACGGTCTCGGGGCCCGGACACGATCAGCGCGGGTGCCTGCTCGAGCTCACCTGGGGGTGGCGCGACGAGGTGCTGTTGGTCGACGGCAGCTCGCGCCGGGGCGGGCTCGAGGACGGGGACACGGTCCGCATCGCCGGTAGCGCGCCGGGTCCCGACGGCACCCCCGTCCCGCTCGGTGACGTCGTCGGCCGCATCGCACCGGCGCGGACCCGATCGGGTCGTCACCGCTAGCGTCCCGGCCGCGGACGACAGGGAGCGGTATGGGCGAGATCGAGGCCGGGCAACTGCTGTGGGAACCGCCCGGGGACGCGCGGACGACGACCCGGATGGGGCGGTTCCTGACCGCCGTCGAGGCCCGGCACGACCTGTCGCTGCCGACCTACCTCGAGGCGCACGCGTGGTCGGTGCGCGACCTCGACACGTTCTGGTCCGAGGTCGCGGCCTGGTTCGACGTCCGGTTCGCGACACCGCCGACCACCGCCCTCGGCGACGACCGGATGCCGGGAGCGGTGTGGTTCCCGGGCGCCCGGCTCAACTACGCCGAGCTGGCGCTGCGGCGCCGCGACGACGCGGTCGCCCTCCGTGGTCACAGCCAGACCCGCGACGAGGTCACCCTCACCTGGGCGCAGCTCGCCGACCAGGTCGGTCGGGCGGCGGCCGGTCTGCGCCGGCTCGGTGTCGGGGAGGGCGACCGCGTCGTCGGCTACCTGCCGAACGTGCCCGAGACGATGATCGCGTTCCTCGCGTGCGCCAGCCTCGGTGCCGTGTGGTCGTCGTGCGCCCCCGAGTTCGGTGTGGCCGCCGTGGTCGACCGCGTGCGCCAGATCGAACCCACGGTGCTGCTCGCCGTGGACGGCTACCGGTACGGGGCCAAGCGCATCGAACGCGCGGACGAGGTGGCGCGGATCCGGGCAGCGCTGCCGACCCTGCGGGCCACGGTGCTGCTGCCGTACCTGGAGACGGACGTCGACCCGGTCCGCTTCCCCGAGGTCACGACCTGGGACGAGTTCACCGCGGAGGCGGCGCCGGTGAGCTTCGCGCCGGTCACCTTCGACCACCCGCTGTACATCCTCTACAGCTCGGGGACGACGGGGCTGCCGAAGGCCATCGTGCACGGCCACGGGGGGATCCTCCTCGAGCACCTCAAGATGCTCGGGCTGCACCACGACCTCGGCGAGGAGGACGTCTTCTGCTGGTTCACCACGACCGGCTGGATGATGTGGAACTACCTCGTGTCCGGACTGCTCGTCGGTGCCCAGGTGGTGACCTTCGACGGCGATCCCGGCCACCCCGACCTGACCACCCTGTGGCGACTGGCGGCCGAGACCGGCTGCACCGTGTTCGGTGTCGGGGCACCGTTCCTGATGAGCAGCCGGCGGGCCGGTCTGACCCCCGGGGCCGACCTCGACCTGTCGGCGCTGCGGAGCGTCGGGTCGACCGGGGCACCGCTACCGGTCGAGGGCTTCGCGTGGGTGTACGAGGCCGTCGGACGCGACCTCGTGCTGTCATCGGCGTCCGGGGGGACCGACGTCTGCTCCGCGTTCGTCGCGGCCGCGCCGCTCCTGCCGGTGCACGCCGGTGAGATCCCCGGGCCGTGCCTCGGCGCCGCCGTCGAGGCGTTCGATGCGCAGGGCCGCTCCGTGGTCGGAGAACGCGGCGAGCTGGTCCTGACCCGCCCGATGCCGTCCATGCCCGTCGGCTTCTGGGGGGATGCGGACGGATCGCGTTACCGCGAGGCCTACTTCGAGGACTTCCCGGGGGTGTGGCGGCACGGCGACTGGCTCGAGGTCACCGCCGAACGCGGGACGATGGTCATCTCCGGCCGCTCCGACGCCACGCTCAACCGGGGCGGGGTGCGCATGGGCACCAGCGAGTTCTACGCGGTCGTGGAGGACGTGCCCGGCGTGGTCGATTCGTTGGTCGTGCACCAGGCCGGGGGCGAGGACGGCCGTCTGCTGCTGTTCGTGGTGCTCGCCGACGATCGTGAACTCGACGATCGCCTGCGGCGCGACCTGGCCACCGCGATCCGCGCCGGGCTGTCGCCGCGGCACGTGCCCGACGAGGTCCACGCCATCCCGCTCGTGCCGCGGACCATCTCCGGCAAGAAGATGGAGGTACCGGCCAAGCGGCTGCTCGAGGGCGAGCCGTTCGAACGGGTGGCGAACCCGGGCGCGATGCAGGACCCGTCCGCCCTCGACGCCTTCGTCGCGTTGGCTGCGGGCTAGCACCCGCGTCACCCACGGCCGTCGCGGACCGCGGGGGGGCCGTCCACCGGGCACGCCACCGGGGGCCGACCGGTCGGTGCCGCGTCCAGCACCTCGTCGCGGACGTAGCGCCACGCGATGACCGCGCCGACGAGGGCCAGACCGGCCGTGACGCGCATCGCGGTCGCGAACCCGGCGGTCATCGCCGCCGGGTCGGTGTACGCGTCGCCCGAGAGGCCGGCCGTCAGGGGGAGCACCGCGACGGCCAGCAGCTGTGCCGTGCGGGCGACGGCGTTGTTGAGGGCGCTCGCGACCCCGGCCTGCTCGTCCGGCGCGGCGGCGAGCGCGGTGGCGGTCACCGGCGCCACGATCGCGCTGAGGCCGAGCCCGAACACGACCACCGCCGGGAGCACGCCGGTCGCGTAGCTGTCCCCGGGTGCGATCCCGCCGAGCAGCAGCATGCCGACCGCCAGGACGAGGGCTCCCGCCGTCAAGGGGCGTCGCGGGCCGATGCGGTGCGCCAGCGCGCCGGCGCGGCCGGAGAGCAGCAGCAACAGGATCGTGACCGGCAGCGCCGCCGCACCCGCCCGCAACGCGCTGTAGCCGAGCGAGGTCTGCAGGTGGACCACGAGGAGGAAGAAGACGCCACCGAGCGCCGCGTACACCACGAACGTGACGGCGTTGGCGGCGACGAGCGTGCGGCGGCGCAGCAGCTGCGGCGGGACGACGGGGGCGACGGCCGCCTGCTCGATCGGCCGCAGGGCCACCAACGCGACGACGGCGACCAAGGCGGCCACGATGACCGGGGCGTCGACGACCTCACCGGCCCGCAGCAGCGCGAACGACGCGGCGGCCAGCGCCACGGTGATCGTGGCGGCGCCGGTGAGGTCGAGCGGTCGCCGCCGTGCCTCGACGTCGTACGACTCGGGGATGGTCCGGGCCGCGAGCACGGCGGCGCCGAGCGCCAACGGGACCTCGAACCAGAACACCGCCTGCCACCCGGCCACGTCCACCAGCCATCCACCGACCAGCGGACCGACCGCCCCGCCGACACCACCGAAGGCCGACCAGCGACCGATGGCGACGGGACGGTCCTCCCGCGCGAAGCTGGCCTGGATGATCGCGAGGCTGCCCGGGGTGACCAGCGCCCCGGCGACGCCCTGCAACGCCCGGGCGGCGATGAGCCACCCGATCGTTGGGGACAGGGCGCACAGCGCCGACGCGGCGGCGTACGCGACCAGCCCGATCACGTAGATACGACGTCGCCCGTAGCGATCCCCGAGCACGCCACCGAGCAGCAGCAACGCGGACAGCGTCACGAGGTAGGCGTTCACCACCCACTGGAGATCGACGAGCCGCCCGCCGAGCTCACGCCCGAGCGTCGGGAGGGCCACGTTCACGACCGTGGCGTTCAGCATGACGACCGACGCCCCCACGACGGTGGCCGTCAGCGTCGCCCTGCCGGCACGGTCGGCGAGGCGCAGGTGGGCGGCCGGGCCGGGGGTCGGAGGGTCGGAGGTCGCGGGCACGGGGGCAGGGTGCCGCGTCCCACGGCCCGGGCGGGGGCCCGTCCGACGTCACACCCCGGCCGGGGCGCCAGCGCACACCGCCCTACGCTCCGGCCCTCCGATCCCGAACCGCCCGACAGGACCGTCGATGTCGTCCCCGCGCACGCCCCCCTTCGCCGAGCGGCGTCCCCACACCCTCGATCGTCCCGGGGGACCGGTCGACGACCCGTACTTCTGGCTGCGCGACCGCGAGGACCCGGCGGTCACGACCTACCTCGAGGCGGAGAACGAGCACGCCGAGGGCCACCTCGCACCTCTCGCCGGGTTGATCGACACCATCTTCGAGGAGATCAAGGGTCGGGTGCACGAGGACGACGCATCCGCCCCCACCTTCCGGGGCGGGTGGGCGTACT
>CAYSTY010000169.1:0-5556 GCA_964433685.1 uncultured Actinomycetota bacterium
GGGGCACCCGCACCGCACGAGGGTGCGGGCAGGAGGAGAGACGATGAACCCGGACACCGCAGGATGGGCCCTGACGGTCGCCCTGTTCCTGCCCCTCGTCGGGGCGGGACTGCTCGGGCTGATGCCCGCGCGGATGGACAAGCAGATCCGCTGGGCCGCCGTCGGCATCACCGCGGTCGCGTTCGCGTTGGTGGCGGCGATCACCGCGTCGTTCGACTACGGCCGCAGCGGTGAGCTGCAGTTCGTCACCGACGTCAGCTGGATCTCGGCGATCAGCGCCAGGTTCACCCTGGCTCTCGACGGCATCAGCCTGCCGCTGTTCTTCCTGACCTACCTGCTGCCGTTGCTGTGCGCGATCTACACCACCAAGATCCTGCCGGCGCCCGGTAAGCCCAAGGGCTTCCTCGGGCTCATGCTGATGCTGCAGACCGGTATGGCCGGCACGTTCGTCGCGTTCGACCTGATCCTGTTCTTCGTCTTCTGGGAGCTCGTGCTCGTCCCGATGTTCTTCATGATCGGGATGTGGGGTGGGCCGCGCCGCGACTACGCCAGCGTCAAGTTCTTCCTCTACACGCTGTTCGCGTCGGTGTTCATGCTCGTCGCCTTCCTGGCCGTCTACTTCCAGGCCGGCGCGACCACGTGGTCGATCGTCGAGCTGTCGCAGGGCGCCGGTGTCGGGTCGCGCACGTTCCAGATCATCGCCTTCGCCGGCATCTTCTTCGGTTTCGCGGTCAAGGTCCCGATGTGGCCGTTCCACACCTGGCTACCGGACGCCCACACCGAGGCCCCGACGGTCGGTTCGGTGCTCCTGGCCGGCGTCCTGTTGAAGATGGGGACCTACGGCTTCATCCGCATCGCGCTGCCGATCCTGCCGGAGGGGGCGTTGGCGTTCGCGCCCATCATCGGCGTGCTGGCGGTGATCGGCATCATCTACGGGTCGCTGTGCTGTCTGGCCCAGACCGACGTCAAACGACTGATCGCGTTCTCATCGGTCGGACACATGGGCTTCGTGATGCTCGGCATCGCGGCGATGAACGAGGCCGGCATCCAGGCCGCGTTGTTCGGCAACATCGCCCACGGCGTGATCACCGGCATGCTGTTCTTCCTGGCCGGGTCGCTGCACGAGCGGTTCCACACCCGTGAGATCGCCGAGATCGGCGGCGGCATGCTGACCAAGCTGCCGCGCTACGGGGTGCTGCTCACCTACGTCGCGGTGGCCTCGCTCGGTCTGCCGGGCCTGGCCGGGTTCTGGGGGGAGTTCACCGCGATGTGGGCCGCCATCAGCCCCGGTGGTGGCCTCGACGACCGGTACGGCGGGCTCTACCTCGCGCTGGTCATCGGCGCGGCGATCGGCACCGTGCTCACCGCCGGCTACTTCCTGTGGATGCTCCAGCGCATGAACCTCGGTCGGCCGCTGGCCAAGTGGCAGGACGAACCGCTCGCCGACGTGATGAAGGTCGAGTGGGTGTCGTGGACGCCGCTGCTGGTGCTCGTGCTCGCGCTCGGGATCTTCCCGCGTCTGATCTTCGGCGTGCAGGACGACGCCGTCTCCCTGCTGGTGCGCACCATCACCGGCTGACCACCGTCGTGGTCGGGCCCGCCCCGCCCACGACCGCGACACCACGCCGCCCCCGGGTGGCACGATGAGGACGAGGTTCGATGTCGATCGACTTCCTGGCGATCGCGCCCGAGATCGCGCTGACGGTCACGGCGCTGCTGGTGCTCGCGCTCGACCTGTCGCTGCGCGGGGACGCCAAGCAGCTGGTCAACCCCGTCGCCATGGTGGGCACGGTCGTCGCGCTGGTCTTCACCGCGGTGCTGTACGGCGACGACCGTGTGACCTTCGGTGGCAGCTTCGTGGTCAACGACTACGCGGTGATCTTCAAGCTGCTGTTCCTCGGCAGCCTGCTGGCCATCCTCGGCATCTCGTGGCGGTTCTTCGCCGAGGGCCGCTACTTCCAGGGCGAGTACTACTTCCTGCTGCTGACCGCCTTCATCGGCATGCTGGTGATGCCCTCCGCCCGTGACCTGCTGCTGCTGTTCGTCGCGCTCGAGACCGTCTCGATCCCGGCGTTCGTCATGGCCGGTCTGCGCAAGCGGGACCTGTACTCCTCCGAAGCGGCGCTGAAGTTCTTCCTCATCGGGGTCCTGTCGGTGGCCCTGATGCTCTTCGGGATGTCGATGGTCTACGGGTTCACCGGGACCACCTCGCTCGAGGGCATCGCCGCGGCCCTCACCGACGAGGCGGTCTCGACCCCGCTCCTGCTGTCCTCGGTCATGCTGGTGATCGTCGGGTTCGCCTTCAAGGTCTCCGCGGTCCCGTTCCACTTCTGGGCGCCGGACACCTACGCCGGATCGCCCATGCCGGTCGCCGCGATGCTGGCCGTCGCCTCGAAGGCGGCCGGGTTCGCCGGGCTCATCGCGGTGGCGTTCGTCGCCTTCGAGCCGGTCGCGGACGTCTGGGCACCGGTGCTCGGGGTCCTGGCCATCGCCACGATGACGCTCGGCAACCTGATCGCCCTGCAGCAGCGCGACATCGTCCGCCTGCTGGCGTACTCGTCGGTCGCCCAGGCCGGCTACATGCTCATCCCGTTCGGCCTCGCCCGCCCCGGTGCGGACGCGGTCAACGAGGCCGCGGTGCAGGCGGTCCTGTTCTACCTCGTCGCCTACGCGGTGATGAACATCGGTGCGTTCGGCGTGGTCATCGCCGTCAACCGCCGCACCGGGATGCGTTCGATCGCCGACTACGCCGGCCTCGGGACCAGGAACCCGCTGCTCGGCCTCGCGATGGCGACGTTCCTGCTGAGCCTCGGTGGGGCGCCCGCCACCGTGGGGCTGTGGGCCAAGTTCGCCATCATCGAAGCGGTCACCGTCGAGGTGACCGGCTTCGGGATCGCGCTCGCGAGCGCCCTGGTCATCAACTCGGTGATCGCCTTCTACTACTACCTGAAGGTCATCAAGCGGATGTGGATCGACACGCCGCTCGAAGGTGCACCGAGGTTGCAGCCGGGCATCAACCTGTCGCTGGTGGTGACGGTGCTGGCCATCGGGACCATCCTGCTCGGCGTCCTGCCGGGCCTGGTCACCGACTCGACCTCGTTGGCGAGCGTCCTCACGCTGAACTGACCTGCGTCGCCCCGCCTGAGGCCACCGACGACGGGTCGGCGCAGGGTCGATGCGCCGCCGGGGGCGACTTCGTACCGTCTCAGGTCCCGCCCGGCCGGTGTCCCCGGCCGGGCCAGATCCCGACCGGGAACGGTGATGTTCAAGAGCGCGAAGACGTTCCTCCTCCTCGCGGCGATGTCCGGCCTGCTGCTCGGCATCGGTGCCATCCTCGACGGCAGCTCCGGTGGTGGCGGCGGGTTCCTGACCCTGTTCCTCGTCATCGCCGTGGTGATGAACGTCGGCAGCTACTGGTTCAGCGACAAGCTCGCGATCCGGATGGCCAAGGCGCAGCCGATGGACCGTGCCGCCTACCCGGACGTGTACGAGATCGTCGAACGGCTCTCGCACCGGGCGGGTGAGCCGATGCCGCGGCTGTACATCAGCCCATCGCCGCAGCTCAACGCCTTCGCCACCGGGCGCAACCCCGCCAACGCCGCGGTGTGCGTCAACGAGGGCCTCTACCGCGCCCTGACCCGTGACGAGCTCGAAGGGGTGCTCGGTCACGAGCTCCAGCACGTCTACAACCGCGACATCCTGATCGGGTCGGTAGCGGCGGTCATCGCGACCGCGATCTCCTACCTCGCGCTCATGCTGCGCTTCCTGCCGATCTTCGGCGGCCAGGACCGCGACGGTCCCAACCCCCTCGTCGCGCTCGCGCTCGGGATCGTCACCCCGATCGTGGCGATGATCATCCAGGCGTCGATCACCCGGTCGCGCGAGGCGTTGGCCGATCACACCGGCGCGGAGCTGACCGGGCAGCCGCTCGCCCTGGCGCGCGCGTTGGCGAAGCTCGAGGCGGGCGCCAACGACCCCCGCCTGCTGCGCGCCGGCGGGACCCCGGCGGAGACCAACGGCGCGATGCAGCACCTGTTCATCGCCGCGCCGTTCGGCGGTCGGGCCGCCAGCCGGCTGTTCTCGAGCCACCCGCCGATCCCGGAGCGGATCGCCGCGCTCGAGGAACAGGCGCGGCGGATGGGCCAGCTCGGACCGGGTCAGCGGTTCGACGGCCGCGTCGGCTGACCCCGACCGCGCTCGCTCGTGGCACGGGTCACCTACTCGATGCCCTCGCGCTCGAACTCGCGCTGGATCCAGGCCGAGAACCACGTCGCGAGCGCGAACACCACGATGACCGCGATGACGGTGAAGACCCACCCGCTGCGCTGGTAGGCCTCACCGAGCCCGTAGCCCACCCCGACGGTCGCGGCGAAGATGATCACGGCACCCACCGCGTCCGCGGCGAGGTAGCGCACGGGGCGGACGTCCGAGACCCCGGCCGCGGCGGCCAGCAGCGTCGGAGGCAGGCCGCCGACCCGTCCGAGGAAGGCGACCATCGGGCCACGACGGACCAGGGCCCGCTGCGCGACCTCGAGCTTGTCCGGCGGGGCGATGCGGTGCAGCCAGGCGGGTCCGGTCCCGGCGCGCAGCGCCTCGCGGTGCACGCGGCCGAGCAGGAAGAACAGCCACACCGCCGCGACGAAGAACGGGAACGCGGCGAGGAACAGCAGGACCGGAGAGGGCCGCCCGAGCCGCAGCAGCTGCGCACCGGCGCCCAGCATCACCTCGCGCCCCGGGCGCAGGGCGACCACCAACAGGTACTCGCCATCGGCGACGTCGCCGCGCAGCAGGCGGGTCAACAGCGGGATGGCCGCGATGGGGACGAGGTAGCGCGCGACGGCGAGCCACAGCACGAGGCGGCTGACGGTGGGTGAGTAGCGGCGGGGGGTCGGGTGACCGTCCGCATCGGCGCTCGTGGAGGTCGGTTCGGTCACGTCTGTGGGCTCCCCGGCCTCGTGGCCGAACGTGCGGACCCACCGCACGTTCGTGGTGCGCCCGGGGCGGAACCACGTCGCGTGGCCAGCCGCGCGCAGGGCGTCGTTGGTAGGCCTGCGAGGGTAGTGGTCCGGACAGCCGTGACCGTTCGGGCGCGAGCAGGTCCCGTTCGGCCCTCCGCCCGCCCGGTGTCCGCCCTCTAGACAGGGGGTCGAACGCGTCGAAACCACGACGCGTCACGACCGACGGAGAGATGCCGTGTACATCGGACTCGGAACCCTGCTGCTGATCATCATCCTCATCATCATCCTGACCTGACGCCAGCGTCCGAGACCTGCTGACGAGGAGCGAGACGTGGCGAGCTTCAAGGAAGACACCGCCCTGGTGAAGCGCGAGTTCGAGGACCTGTCGAACTCGACGCAGATCTTCGTGTGGTCCCTGGTCGCCCTGGGGGTGCTCATCGGCCTGCTGCTCGGTGGAGCGGTCGCCTACGGCGTCGCCGTCGAGGAGCACGAGGGTCGCGACTGCATCGAGTACGAGAGCGAGTGGTACTGCGCCGGCGACGAGGCCGCGCAGGCCGAGACCGAGGACGCCGCCGACGAGTGATCCGGGTGCGGCCCG
>CAYSTY010000170.1:0-5552 GCA_964433685.1 uncultured Actinomycetota bacterium
TCGGGATCTCCTGCGCGGACGCCATGGCCGGGAGGGCCGTCGTCAGCAGCGCGGCTGCGGCGACGCCGGTCGCCAGCCGCCTGAAGGAGCGTCGTGCGCTCCGGGTGGTCGTTGTCACGTGGTCGTGCTCCGTCTGCGGGAACCACCCGACGCTCCCCGGCGCCGGCGGCGAGCGGGCACGTTAGGCGACCGGGCGCTGCGTGCGCGCCCGACACGTGCGCTGGCGCCGCGCGCGCGACCCGTCCGTCCCCCCGCCACCACGCGACGAGCCGCTGCCCTGTGGTACCTCTCTCGCCGCACGCGGCTCGCCGCGTCCGACCGACGCGAGGGTCCGCATGCCTGCTCCGCACCGCCACCGGGTGACCGGCGCCGCTGGACTCGTGGTCCTGACCGTCCTCCTCGGTGCCTGCACGGACGGGACCGCTGCGCCGACCGTCGACGACGGTCCTGTGACCGTGCAGCCGGGCGCCCCCGGCGAGCCCTCACGCGTCGTCGACCCGGACGAGGCATCCGACGCCACCGGCGACGAGCACACCGACGCCGACATCGCCTTCATGCAGGGGATGATCCCCCACCACGTCCAGGCCCTGCGCATGACCCGCCTGGTACCCGACCGCACCGGACGCGACGATCTGCTGCTGTTCACCGAGCGGATGGACATCTCGCAGGAGGGCGAGCTCGAGCTCATGCAGGCCTGGCTCGAGGGTGTCGGTGCCGAGGTGCCGCTGCTGAGCGCCGATCACGACCACGGTGACGGCGACCAGATGGGTGGGGTCAACGACGGCGACCTGATGCCGGGCATGCTCACCGAGCAGGAGCTGCTCGAACTCGAATCGCTCGAGGGCGAGGCCTTCGACCGCATGTTCCTCGCGTCGATGATCCGCCACCACGAGGGCGCCATCACCATGGTCGAGCAGCTGTTCGCCGACGGCGGTGGCATCGACGCCCGGATCTTCGACTTCGCCAACCACGTACGGTCCGACCAGTCCATCGAGATCTCCCGCATGCGGACGATGCTCGCCGACCTCGACGCCTGAGTGCCCGTCAGCGCGGCCGGACCCGGAAGGCGAGGTCGAAGGGGCTGAGCACGGACGGCATGGGGCGGTCGCCGCGCAGGCGGTCCGCGGGATCGAGTTCGACCTCGAGGTCCTCGAGCAGGGCGGCGACCATCGTCGAGGTGGTGAGCAGCACGAGGTTCCGACCGGGGCAGACCACCGGTCCGTCGCTGAACGGGATCAGCGGCCACCGCTCCAGCGACGGTTCGCCCAGCCACAGCTCGGGCGCGAACCGGTGCGCGTAGTCGAGCCGCGTGTCGTCGCGGTGGAAGTAGGGCGCGAAGATCACCAGCGAGGTGCCGTCCGGCAGCTGCCGGCCGCCCTCCCACGAGGTGACCTCCGTGGTCTCGCGCAGCACGCCGGGCGTGGTCGGCCAGAGCCGCAACCCGTCGAGCACCGCGGCGCGGACGCGGGGCAGCTCCTGCGGCCGGCTGAGGTCGACACCGGACAGCTCCTCGCGCACGAGCGCGAGCTCGCGCGGGTGAGCCGCCAACAGGGCGAGCGCACGGATCGCGGCGATGCCACCCGGGTCGTAGGCGAACAACCACTGGGGGACCTGTTGCACCGGATCGGTCCCGGGACCCGTCGGCACCCGATCGATCAGCGCCGCGAGGCTCCCGGGCTCCGCGCGGTCGAGGTGGGCCCCGATGAGCTCGAACAACCGCTCACGTGTCGCCGGGTCGTCCGGTCGGAGGTAGGCCCAGTTCGCGTGGGCGCGGAGCCGGCCGAGGACGTCGGTCAACTCGTGGTCCTCACGCGCCCCGGCGCCGAAGACCACGCGCCGCACGGTGCGCCACCACCCGACGATGAAGGTGTCCCAGGTGAGGCGGCCGCTGCGGCGCGCCTCCGCGACCAGCTCGCCGGCTTCCTCGCGGACGGTGGCGACCAGCTGGTCACCGAGCTGGTGGATCGGTGAGGGGGTGTCGAGCACCTGCTCGTTGAAGCGGCGCCGCTCGGGTCGGTCCTCGGGTGACGAGGGCAGCACGCCTTCCGGTTGGAAGTGGCTGAGCGCGGCCTTCTTCTCCGTGCTGTCGGCGGCGAACGGCACCGGTGACCCGTCGAGGATGCGGTGCACGTGGTCGGGGTCGAGGACCATCGCCACGTCCCGTCCCGGGATGGCCAGCAGCACCGGACCCGGCCCGTAGCGGTCCCGGAGACGGACGAGTTCGTCGACCGCCCCGCGGTCGAGGTCGAGCCGCTCGGCGACCTGCACCACCGGCGGCCGCCGCACGATCAGGCCCCGGGCGGCGAGCGGGAGCAGGACCTTGGAGACGACCCGGGCGGTGTCGGCGGGCGAGGCCTTGGGGACCGTGGTCGACGTCGCGGTGGCGGGGGCAGCGGGGGCTGGGGACACGGCGCTCCTGCATCTCGGCGGGCCAGGGTGCAGGAGCGACCGGGACCTCGACCCGTCCCCTCGTACGAGCTCGGGACGGCCCGTCAGACGGGGGCCGGACCGCCACGGTCGCCGACCACGAAGCGCCACACGGTGTAGACGAGGCCCGCGAAGGCGACGTTCGAGAGCAGCATCAGCCCGATCGCGTACGACCCCGTGGCCTGGAACACCGCCCCGAGGACCAGCGGCGGGAGGAAGCCGCCGAGCCCGCCGGCAGCGCCGACGAACCCCGTGACCGCGCCGACGGACGCTGGCGGCGAACGTCGACCGACCAGCGCGAACACCGCGCCGTTGCCGAGTCCGAGCGCGGCGGCCACGATCAGGAAGGCCACCGTCGCCGCGGCGATCGCCAGCTCGAATGCGATCGCGATCGCGCCGACGCCGACGGCAGCGAGCGCGACGGCCAGCACCCGTGGCCCACCGACGCGGTCGGACAGCATCCCTCCCACGGGACGCGCCAGCGTGGCGAGGAGGATGAAGCCGCCGGCGCGGGCGGCGGCGTCGGCGGCGGTCAGCCCGTAGATCTCCTGGAGGTAGGTGGGCAGGTAGACACCGAAGGCCACGAAGCCGCCGAAGGTGACGGCGTAGAGGGCCGCGAGGTCGAGCGTGACCCGCAGCCCCAGCGCGGCCCGGAGGCGGGCGGCCATCGGGGTCAGCTGGGGCTCCCAGGCGGGGGCGTTGCGGCCGAGCGTCCAGGTCACCGCCGCGGTGGCGACCATCACCCCGGCCACCACGAGGAAGACACCTGAGCGCGACACCTGGTCGGCCAGCGGCTGGGTGCTGAACGCGGCGATCGCCGTCCCGAGGTTGCCCATCCCGTAGATCCCCAGCGCCGTGCCGCGACGGGCGGGCGGGAACCACGCGTTCACGAAGGGGATCCCCACGGCGAACGAGGCGCCGGACACCCCGAGGAGGAGCGCACCGATCAGCAACGTCGGGTAGGTCTCGAGGACCGACAGCCACACGAGCGGGACCACCACCGCCAACGCCAGGACGGTGAACACGATCCGGCCACCGAAGCGGTCGGTGAGCGCCCCGAGGGCGATGCGGGCCAGCGACCCGAGGATGACCGGGACGGCGACCAGCAGCGAGACCTGGAGCGGGGCGAGCTCGAGCAGGTCGCGGTAGTCGCCCGCCAGGGGAGAGAGCAGCCCCCAGGCCCAGAAGGTGGTGGTGAACGCCAGGAAGGCCACGGCGAGGGCGCGCCAGGCCCCCGGCTGGACCTCGTCGGCCCGGGCGTCGGTCACGGTCGTCTCCGGTGCGGACGGTCCGGCCGGCGGCGGCGGGTCTCACGCAGGTAGGTGCCGAACCCGAGCGACCCGGCGGCGAGGAAGGCGGACATGCCCGCGGCCACCCACGCGTCCCGGGGCGCGCCCGCGTGCAGCGCGTCGATGGCCAGCGTCATGAGGAACAGCTGCAACCCGATCAGCACGATCACGAAGATGCTGACGGTCACCGCGACCCGGCCGGTGTCGTCACGACGCGCCACGGCGGCCTCCTCGTCAGTGGGCTTCGGAGCGGAGGGCCCAGATCGTGCCCTCCCGGACCTCGAGCTCGATGCGCGCCAGCGGCAGTTCCGGTGGCCCGGCCGTGACCTGCCCGGTGCGCTCGTCGAAGAACCCCTCGTGGCAGGGGCAGACGTACTCGCGGCGGTCGGCGTCGTGCCAGACGGTGCAGCCGAGGTGGGTGCACTTCTGGCTGAAGGCGACCAGCTCGTCCTCACCGAGCCGTACCAGGATGGCCGGATGGTCGTCGGTCGGGAAGGCGAAGATGTAGCTGCCGCCGACGGGCACGTCGTCGAGCGGGACGATCGCCGTCGGTTCGCCGACCGGTGCGTCACGGACGCTCGCCCACGCCGCGATGGCACCGGTCCCCGCGGCGAAGGCGGTCGAGGCCAGCACGAGGAACCGCGCGAACTCGCGACGGGTGACCTGCTCCTCACCGGCCGTGGTGTAGGGGAAGTCGCGCCGCCAGATCTCGGGCTGGTCGCGATCCCGCTCCCGCTTCGGCGGTGTCACCTCGCTGCTCATCGTGCGCTCCTACCCGTGCCCGTCGAGGCCGAACGGATCGTCCTGCCACCGGAACGTGGCCTCCCGCCCGAGCAGGACGTCGAGGGGGCCGGGCTCGCGGTCGTCGACGACGGTGGCGACCTTGGTCGAGACGTGCTCGGAACCGAACTTCCAGTCGCTCAGCAGCTGACCCTGACGGTCGCGCTCGAACTGCTCGCGGGTGCCGTACCACAGCGCTTCGGACGGGCAGACCGACGCGCACATCGGTTTGAGCCCCTCGGAGGTGCGGTCGTAACACATGTCGCACTTCATCATCTGGTCGATCTCGACCAGGTACTTGGGGACCCCGAACGGGCAGGCGTTCACGCAGTTCGAGCACCCGATGCACCGGGGTTTCAGCGACGACTGGACGACCCCGTCCTCGTTCTGCTTGATCGCGTCCGCGGGGCACACCTCGGCGCAGGTGGGATCCTCGCAGTGCATGCACACCATCGGCGCGGTCTGGACGGTCTGTCCACGGTCGACGTAGTCGAGGTGGATCATCGACTCGCCACGGTGGGTGCCGCACTCGGCACAGGCGGCCACGCACGCCTGGCACCCGATGCACCGGCTCTGGTCGATGACGAACAGCACGTCGCGCCGGTCGGGTGTCAGGTCGTCCAGCACGTGGGCTCCATCCTCGGTCGGTCTTCTGCTCGTCGGTCGGCGGGCGGGCGGACGTGTCGGTTCAGGTCCGCGGCGGGGCGTACATCGGCAGCGGCGAGGTCGCCTCGGTGTAGAGGCCCGTGTCGCGGATGTCGGTGACCTCGCGACGCTGCCCGGTGTTGCGCAGCGCCACCGCGGCGACCTTGAACTCGGGGATCTTGGAGATGGGGTCGAGGGCGCGGACCGTCAACTGGTTCGCGGCCTGCGTCCCGGCCCAGTGGTAGGGGATGAACACCGTGTCGGGACGGATGGTGGTCACCACCCGCGCCGGCAGCGTCATGGCGCCACGGCGGGAGCTGACCTCGACCAGGTCGCCGTCGCCGATGCCGTGCTGGTCGGCGAGCCGGGGGTGGATCTCGAGCAGCGGTTCGGGGTACTGCTCGACGAGCG
>CAYSTY010000171.1:0-5551 GCA_964433685.1 uncultured Actinomycetota bacterium
GCATGGTGTCGCGGTACATCCCGTTCCACTCCGACCACAGCGGCGGGAAGTTGCCGACCTGGTAGCCACCCTCGCCGACGTCCCACGGCTCGGCGATGAGCTTGACCTGGCTGATGACCGGGTCCTGCTGGATGACCTCGAAGAAGGTCGACAGCCGGTCGACGTCGTGCAGCTCACGCGCCAGGGTCGAGGCGAGGTCGAAGCGGAACCCGTCGACGTGCATCTCGTTCACCCAGTACCGCAGCGAGTCCATGATCAGCTGCAGGACGTGGGGGTGGCGCATGTTCATGGAGTTGCCGGTACCGGTGTAGTCCATGTAGTAGCGCGGGTCGTCCTCGACGAGGCGGTAGTAGGCGCCGTTGTCGATGCCCTTCATCGACAGGGTCGGCCCGAGGTGGTTGCCCTCCGCCGTGTGGTTGTAGACCACATCGAGGATGACCTCGATGCCGGCCTGGTGCAGGGTCTTGACCATCTGCTTGAACTCGGAGACCGCGTTCTCGGCGCCACCGCGGGCGTAACCGTCGTGCGGGGCGAAGAAGCCGATGGTGTTGTAGCCCCAGTAGTTGGTCAACCCGTGCTCGACCAGGTGGCTCTCCGGCACGTTGCGGTGGACCGGCAGCAGCTCCACGGCCGTGATCCCGAGGTCCTGCAGGTAGTCGATGACGGCCGGGTGGGACAGCCCCGCGTAGGTGCCCCGCAGCTCCTCGGGGACGTCGGGGTGCAGCTCGGTCAGCCCCTTGGCGTGGACCTCGTAGATCACCGTCTCGTGCATCGGGGTGCGCGGGTGACGGTCCTCGCCCCACTCGAAGTACGGGCTGGCGACCACGCACTTGGGGACCGACGGCGCGCTGTCGTCGGTGTTCGGCGGCCCGTCGGGGTCGCCGAAGTCGTAGCCGAACACCGGCTGCCCCCACGTCAGCTCACCGTCGATGGCCTTGGCGTACGGGTCGATCAGCAGCTTGTGCGGGTTGCACCTCGAGCCCTGGCTCGGGTCGTAGGGCCCGTGGACGCGGTAGCCGTAGCGCTGCCCGGGACCGATGGTCGGGGCGTAGCCGTGCCAGACGTAGCCGCTGACCTCGGTCAACGGCACCCGCGTCTCTGCACCGTCATCGTCGAACAGGCACAGCTCGACGCGTTCGGCGGCCTCGCTGAACAGCGAGAAGTTGGTCCCGAGGCCGTCGTAGGTCGCACCGAGGGGGTAGGGCTGGCCGGGCCAGAGCTCGACGCTCATCGGTCCTCCGTGGTGGCTCGTAGGAGCACGACGCGCGCACCCGACAGGTGCAGGTCCGTGCGTCCGTCGCGGGTGGCGTGGTCGCTGTCGCCGGGACCGCCGTGGTCGGCGGAGGCGGTGTCGAGCACCACCTCGTAGGTCCCGGGCAGGCTGAGGTCGACGGCGTCGGGTGCGGTGTGGACGAGCACCACCACCTCGGTGTCGGGCCGACCGGGCACGGCGCGTGTCCAACTGAGGGTCGCCCCGCCGTGCACGGTGGGGATCGCCTCACCCGCCTCCGGTCCGGCGATGGCGGGCACGACGCGGCGCAGGTCGAGCAGCTCCCGGTACAGCGCGAGCAGGCTCGCGTGCTCACCGGTCTCCCGCTGCGACCAGTCGAGCCTGGAACGCGCGAAGGTCTCGGGCGCCTGGGGATCGGGCGCCTCGCCCTGGTCGGCGAAGTAGGCGAACTCGCGTCGGCGTCCGGTGCGGACCGCCTCGACGAGATCGGGGTCGGTGTGGGACACGAAGTACTGGAACGGGGCGGTCTCGCCGTACTCCTGGCCCATCCACAGCATCGGGGTGAACGGCAGCAGGCACAGCGCGGCGGCCGAGACCTTGCGCTGTTCGAAGGTCAGCAGCTGGCTCTGACGCTCGCCGAGCATGCGGTTGCCGACCTGGTCGTGGTTCTGCACACAGCTGACGAAGCGCTCGTACGGCACGTCGCGGGCGGGGCGGCCGACGGTCCGCCCGCGGTGCGGGGAGTAGCGGCCGGCGTAGGCGAAGCGGTCGCGCAGGATGCGGGCGAGGTCGGCGACGCCGGTGAAGTCCTCGTAGTAGCCGTCCCGCTCCCCCGTGAGCGCCACGTGGAGGGCGTGGTGGACCTCGTCGAGCCACTGCGCGTCGAGCCCGTAGCCACCGATCTCCGGCACGCGCACGAGCCGGGGGTCGGACAGCTCGCTCTCGGCGATGACGTGGACGGTGCGTCCGAGGTCGGCGGCCGCGCGGTGGACGGCGGTCGCCAGCTCCTCGAGCAGGTGCACCGCGGAGGTGTCGACGATGGCGTGGACCGCGTCCAGCCGCAGCCCGTCGACGTGGAAGTCGCGGACCCAGCGGACCGCGTTCTCGACCGCGTAGCGGCGCACCGCGTCGCTGTCCGGCCCGTCGACGTTGACCGCCTGGCCCCACGGCGTGTCGTAGCGGTCGGTCAGGTACGGACCGAAGTCGGACAGGTGGTTGCCCTCGGGTCCGTAGTGGTTGTAGACGACGTCGAGGATGACGCCGATGCCGGCGGCGTGCGCCGCGTCGACCAGACGTCGCAGGCCGGCGGGGCCGCCGTAGCTGTGCTGCGGCGCGTACGGCAGCACCCCGTCGTAGCCCCAGTTGCGCTCGCCGGGGAACTGCCAGATCGGCATCAGCTCGATGGCGGTGATCCCGAGCTCGGCCAGCGCGGTCAGGCGCGGGACGATCGCGTCGAAGGTGCCCTCGGGGGTGAAGGCCCCGACGTGGAGCTCGTAGATGACCTGCTCGTGCAGGGGCCGGGGCCGCCACCCGGCGTCGGTCCAGTCGAACACCGGGTCGTCGACCGCCGACGGGCCGTGGAGCCCGTCGGGCTGCCACCGCGATGCGGGGTCGGCGCGGTCGAAGCGCTCGCCGTCGACGTGGAGCCGGTAGCGGTAACGATCGCCCGGGCCGACACCCGCGACCTCACCGACGTGGTAGCCGGCGCCCGCGGGTGCGAGCGGTTCGGTGCGGCCCCCGTCGTCGAGCACCACCTCGACACGGTCGGCGCGAGGGGCCCAGAGCGTGAAGCGGGTGCCCCCGTCGCGGGCGTACGCCCCGAGCGGGCCGGACGGGCCCGCAGCAGGGTGATGGAGCTGGTTCACGACACCTCCGGCACGGCGAGGCCGAGCCGTTCGGTCGCCTCGTCGATCGTGCGCAGCCACCTCACCGCCACCTCGTCCCCCGCGCCCGCCCGCGACACGAGCGAAGGGCGGTGGTCGGTGATGATCCGCCAGCACAGGTTCTGTGCCTCGCCCAGCTCGGTCTCGAACGGCAACCACGTCGCCTGGTCGGTGAGGTTGCGCACCACGTCCGAGAAGTGCTGCTGGTCCTCGTCGAACCGGTCGAACAGCGCCGGGTCCTCGAGCGCGCGCCGCAGCTGCCGCGTGCGACGCCGGACCGCGCCGGCGAAGGCGTGCCGCAGCCCTTCGGTGTCGAGGCGGACCTCGAAACGCTCCGCCTCCTCGATCAGCGCGCTCACGCGGGCCGGTTCCGCACCGGCGGAGATGGCCTCCTGCAGCTCGGCGTTGAGGACCACCTCCGCTGCGCTGTGCAGGGGCCGCGGGAGCTTGGCGTCGATGCTGGACAGGAAGCGCAGCAGCGGCGCGCGACCGCGGTAGATCGAACGGTAGGTCGCCTCGACGTCGACCAGCGTGCCCTCGAGCACCTCGTCGAGCAGCCGCCGCTGCTCGTCGCGGAACAGGTCGCGCAGGGAGTAGGCGTCGGTGCCGAAGTGCTCGTCGAGCACCCGGATGGTCGCGGGGAAGTCCACCTCGTCGAACGCCGCCGACAGCGCCGTCCGGGTGCGCTCGTAGGTCCCGTCGTCACCGAGCGGCCGCACCCCGCAGAGGAAGTTGTGGTCGCCGAAGTGCAGGACGCCGTACTCGAAGGTGCGTTCGGCGAGGGTGATCGCCGACCGGACCGTCACGCGGCCGCTGCCGACGCGGGCACGACCGGCTTCGGACCGGTGCTCGTCGCCGCGCTCGACCTCGTAGCAGCCGATGCGTTCGGTGCTGCCGTAGTCGCGCGACAGCCCGCTGATGGCGAAGTGCGCCGCGACCTTCTCCAGCCCGGCGCGGATGGGCGTGACCTGCTGTTCGTAGATGCGGCGGCCGTCCTGCCAGGTCGGCAGGTTGCTGCGTGCCTGCTCCAGCCGGTCGAGGAAGGGGTCCTCCAGGTCGAGGTCGAGCACCGTCTCCGCCAGCTGCACCGCGCGGGCGGCGTACGCCATGATCTGGACGGTCTCGATCCGCGACAGCTCGTCGAAGAACCAGCCGCAGCTGGTGTACATCAGCAGCAGGTGGCGCTGGATCTCCAGCAGCCGCAGGACGCGGGTGACCTCGTCCGCATCGAGCTCCCGGACCGCGTGGGTCGCGAGGAAGTCCGGCAGGTGACCGGTCCGGTGCAGCACCACCCGGTGGTAGTCGTCACGCGCCGCCCAGGGGTCGCGGAGCAGCTCGCCGGCGGCCCGCTCGTACGGGCCCTCGATGTGGTCGCGCAGCCAGTCGAGCGCGTCGCGCAGCGGGCCGCGCCACGCCTGGCTGCCGCCGACCTCGCCGTTCGTGCAGCCACAGTCCGACCGCCACCGTTCGACGCCGTGCGAGCACGACCAGGAGCTGTCCTCCACGATCGTGGCCTCGTGCACGGGCGGGTGGAGGGCGAGGTACTCGGCGTAGTTGGTCAGCCGGACACCGTCGGTCGCGTCGATCGACTGCAGCGCCTGCGCCAGCGCCATCTCGCCGCGGGCGTGGTGGTGGCCGTAGCTCTCCCCGTCGGTGGCGATGTTGACCAGCGCCGGTCCCGCACGGTCGGGGAAGGCACCGAGGATGCGCTGGGCGAAGCGGTCACCGGAGTGCAGCAGGCCCTCGAAGGCGACCGCCTGGGACACCTGCCCGTCGTAGAAGAACACCGCGATCGAACGTCCGGACGGCAGGCTGACGCGGTAGGGCACCGTCGGGTCGACCCGTCCGCCGGACACGTCCGTCCACGTCGTCTCCTCGGCCCGGCGGGTCGTGGCCGCCTGGTAGGGCGACAGGACCGTGAACGCGATGCCGTGGGCCGCGAGTTCCTCCAGCGTGGCGGTGTCGGCCGCGGTCTCGGCCAGCCACATCCCCTCCGGGTCGCGACCGAAGCGGTGGCGGAAGTCGGTCAGCCCCCAGCGCACCTGGGTACGCCGGTCACGGGCGTTGCACAGCGGCATGATCGCGTGGTTGTGCACCTGTGCCATGGCCGAGCCGTGGCCGCCGAAGCGTTCCCGGCTGGCGGCGTCCGCCGCGACGATCGCCGCGTGGACGTCGGGCGCGTGGTCGTCCATCCACGCCAGCAGGGTGGGCCCGACGTTGAAGCTCATCGCCGCGTAGTTGTCCACGAGCGCGGCGATGCGCCCGTCGCCGTCGAGCACCCGGGCTGCGGTGTTGGGGCCGTAGCACTCGTCGGTGATGCGCTCGTTCCAGTCGTGCGCCGGCCACGCCGAGTCCTGCTGCTCGACCAGCTCGAGCCACGGGTTCTCACGCGGCGGTTGGTAGAAGTGGCCGTGCACGCAGACGTAGCGGTCCATCA
>CAYSTY010000172.1:0-5536 GCA_964433685.1 uncultured Actinomycetota bacterium
TGCTCGCGGATGTTGCGAAGCATGTGCCGCTCCTTGAGTTATGAGTGCGTGTGATGGCGGCACATGAGTGCGCCGTACTACGGATGTCGGCGCCGAGCGGCCCGCACTTGAACACCTCGCAGCTCCGCGCACCCCGTCGAGCACCCGCCGCCTACGCGGCCCGGGACCGCTTGAGTCCCGCCGAGAACGGCCGATACCCGCGCTCCCGACCGCTCCGGAACCACGGACGCGAGGGCCCGCAGGCCCTCGCGTTCGCGGTGCGGTGGTCGGCTACCGCGGTAGGCAGGCCACGGTGGGAGGTGCCTCGCTGGCCGCGCAGACGGGTGGGTTACCCGCCTCGGTCCAGATGCGCCGCCCCCAGGGCGACTGCTCCGGCGCGAGGAAGTGCGGCGGGCTGAGGTTGCGCAGCCGCCAGTCGTAGACGTACTCCTTGAGGTACCCGGTGGAGATGGTCGCACCGCCGGTGCCGACCGGGCCACGCCACTTCTGGGCGATCGCACCGAAGACGTGCAGGCGTCCGAGCGGCGCCCCGGCGTCGTACTGCTGGACGCCGAACGAGCGCTTCAGCGCCAGGATCGCCGCGTCGATCTTCGGGTCGGTCCAGGTCTTGGCCGACGTACCGAGCGAGTTGTCCCGGTGTGCGACCGGGACGCTGTTGAACGGCGGCAGGGTGGACGCGATGCCCGCCACGTTGGTCCCACCCGATCCGGTGGAATCGACCTCCCAGGGCGTGTGGGTGTTCTCCCAGCGCAGGCAGAAACCCCAGAACTCGAGCGTGCACCTGCGCTCCCCCACCTGGCGGCGTTCGGTCACGGTGCGGAGGACCGGGTGGTAGACGGCCACGTTGTTGTCGGCGATCAGGCCGAGCAGGTCGGTGCCGTCGAGCGAGTGGCCGCCGTCGTAGGTCAGGTCGTGCACGACCACCACGTCGTTCTTGGCCGCAACGGTCATCTGGCCGCGGAGGCGGCCGTGGACGAAGGCATCGCCCGCCGTCGTCGAGTAGCGCGGCATCTGCTGCTCGACCACCCGCTCGGTGTCGGTCTGGCTGATGGTCCTCGCCGGTGGCGGGTTCATCCCGAGGGGGTGCGCGTCGGGCGCGGTCCCGGTGGCGTTCGCCACGTACAGGACCTCACCCTCCTTGAGCGCGAGGCCGTTGCCCGGCCCGCAACCCGTCCCCGCGGTGCCCGCCGGGGTCAGGGGGCTGTTGACGGTCATCCTCGGACTGCCGCCCTGCACGTAGAAGCGGATGTAGGTCGGACCCACGTACCGACAACCGGTCTCGAGCGCCCGCTCCTCGAGGCTCTCACCGGTCTTCGGCATCTCCATGTTCGGTACGTAGTGGATGCCGTCCCGGAAGTTCGGGTTGCCACTCGAACCCGAGACGCTCCGGTACAGGTGGGTGGCCGAAGGGCGGTTCGTGTCGGTCCAGCGGTCGTCGCCGGTCGCCGCCACCTCGACCCGACCGAGGAAGTTCGGTCCGCCCGATTGGGACCGGATGAGCGGGATGTCGTTGGTGCGCAGCGGTCCGTGCGTCGTGTCGCCCGGCGCGAACTGGATGGTGCCGCAGCCACCGGCGGTGGGGTTGCCGACGTTGACGTTGCCCTCGGGCCGACCGCCGTGGTGGTAGCGGGCGCAGTGACTGTCCAGGGCCGTGCGTGCCGTCGCACTCGTGGTCAAGGCGAACGGGTCGGAGGTCTCGAAGTCGGTGAAGTAGATGTAGTCGAGGAACCCGTCACGGCGGAGCCGCGCCTCGATGGTGCGCTTCTGGTCGCCCACCCGTCCGGTCGAGACGACGTCGATCGCGCCGGTCCGGGCCACGACCGAGGTGTCCAGGCGGTAGTGGTAGCTCGCGCCTGAGGCCGAGCCGGGCAACGGACGCCACCCCGTGCGGGCGGGGTTGTCGTCGTCGTCGACGTAGAACCGCGGGTCGAGGTTCAGCCGGGCCTGGACCTCCTCGATCCCGGCTTCCGCCGCGGCCAGCGCGGCGTTCCAAGCTTCGTGGTCCTGCACGCGGGGCAGCGTTCGGAGGGCGTAGTTGGTGGCCCCGGTGACCAGGATGCTGGCCAGCAGCACCAGCCCCAGCACCGTCACCAGCGCCAGACCCGACTCGTCACGGTTCACCCGGTGGTTCACGATGTCACCGCTTCGCTCGTGGTGATGTTGTTGGGGAGCCGGACGAGCGTCTCCAGTTCCTGTGGTGTGCCCGACCCCGTGTCCGCTGCGACCGACACGGCGATCCGGACGACGTTGATCTGGCGGCGCTGCGCCTGGTTCGGGGTCGCAACCCAGGTCGTGGTCCCGTCGGCCTGCGCGATCCCGTACTCGAACAGCGGCCGGGCCACCGTGCTCCGCACGTCCTGCGCCACCACCCGGGTGACCGCGTTGGCCGTCGGGTAGGTCACGGTGCCATCCGCCGCGACGGTGCCCCGTGTCACGGTCTCGGTGATCTGGCCCGCGGGTGCCAGGCGGAACTCGAGCAGCACCGGGATCTGCTGGTCCTGACCCTCGGTGCGCACCGTGCTGCCGTCGAGCCCCACGCGTGAGAAGAACCGCACCTGGCGCGGCTGTGCGACTCGGAACGCGGCGGTGTCGGTCTCGCTGCTCGGCAAGGCGACCGGCGGGCCCGCCGCCCGGACCCCGCGTGAGAGCGCCGCCACCGCGAGCCGTGCCTGGTCACCGTCGAGGCTGCGGCTCTGGACGACGTCGCTCGCCTGACCGAGACGCATCATGCCGGACAGGGCGATCGTGATGACCGTCAACAGGATCGTGAGCGTGACCAGGAGCTCCACCAGGGAGATGCCGTCCTCGGAGGCGTGCAGGTTCAAGGGCCGCATCACGGCATCACCGTCCACGTGAGCGGCACCTCGACCGGGTGCGGCGCGGTCGGGTCCACCTGGATGACGCCGGTGGTGGCGATGTGGCCGCTGGCGTCCGCCACCGTGAGGCTCCACCGGCCGTACGGCAGCCCGAGTTCCACGGCGGTCGCCGCCTCGCCCGTTCCGGGGGCGAGGACGTCGAGGAACTGGAGCGATCCGCCGCCGTTCGGGCAGGCGCCCTCGGCCTCCGTCGCGCCGATGGTGAACGGTCCGACCAGCGGGAGGAGCTCCGTCGGCTGCAGGTCGAGGCGGACGCTGCCGAGGACCGCGGCGGCGGAAGCCGTCGCCCCCGGCGTCAGGCGGATACGCGCCTGACGCGAACCGTTCCAGGCGATCGGGTCGGCGCCAGGACAGGTCCCGGCGTACAGCTCCCAGTCGCCCGGCCAGAGCCCCGGAACCGGCGTCTGCGCCAGCTCGTACCGGGTCCCGCCCTCGCGGAGGAGCGTGACGGGGAGCTGTTCGGGGAGGACGACCTCCTGCCCGTCGACGCCCGTCCCCCCGACGACGAGGCTGGCCGCCTTCGCGTACAGGACGTCGACGCTGCGGTGCTCGTTGCTCACGACCGAGGCGGGGACCTCGAGGGTGGTCTGGTCGCCGCCGATCCCGTCGCCGATGTACCCGGGACGGTGGACCTTCACGGTGTAGTTGCCGGCCGGCATCCCCACGAACAGCAGACAACCGCTGTGCGGGGTCGTCTGCAGCCCGTTGCCGGCCCCGGGGGTCAGCCCGATGACCGAGACCGGTACCCCGGCCACGCCCGCGCTGGGCGACTGGCCGTCGATCACACGGACGGCAAGGACGCCGGTGGTGCTGCTGCCCGCCGCGGCGACCGGCGGCCGCGCGACCGTCGTGCTGGAACGGACGATCTGGCTGGGGTCGCGCTGCGGCGACACCTCGACGTCGACCCGCACGAGAGCGCGGGTGTCGGACCCCTCCGGCTGCGCGCAGGGGTCCGTGCTGGCCCCGAAGCTCACCCACGTGGTCTCGCGGACGACCTCGTAGACGCCGTTGTTCGTGTCCACGGCGTAGGGCGCCGAACGTCCTCCGACCGTCAACCTCGAGAACGGCAGCGCACGGACCTTCTCGAGCTCGGCCTGGGCCAGGTTCGTGGCGATGGTGCGCTGGTCGCTGACCTGGGTGGCCCGGAGGGTGCCCATCATGACGGACGCGAGCGCGGACATGACGATGGCCAGGACGGTGAGGGAGACCAGGAGCTCGACGAGCCCGAGGCCGCTGTCGTCCCTGAGACGACCACCCTCCTGACGCATCCTGATCCCCTGGTCCGTGGCGAGGCATCCGCGGACATCCGCGGTCCCTACCCCCATCGACCGCCGACCCCCTCCGCTTGAGCGGTTCGGGGCGGTCGGACGGTGCGCGACCGCCCGGGCCGACGACCTACTCGATGAGGTCGTAGATGGAGAACATCGGCAGGTACAGCGCGATGACCATGCCGCCGACGATGATGCCGATGACGGCGATCATCAGCGGTTCCATCAGCGAGGTCAGCGACTCGGTGAGCGACTCGACCTCGGTGTCGTAGAAGTCGGAGATCTTGGCGAGCATCCCGTCGATGTTCCCCGTCTCCTCCCCGACCGCGATCATCTGCACGACCATCGGGGGGAACACCTCGTGCTGGGACAGCGGGCCGTGGATCGACTCACCTTGACGGACCGAGTCCTGCACGTCCGTGATGGCGTCACGGATGACCCCGTTGTCGACGGTGTCGCCGGTGATCTCCAACGCCTGGAGGATCGGCACACCGGCGGCCAGCAGCGTCGAGAGGTTCCGCGCGAAGCGGGTGAGCGCGATCTTGTGGAACAGGTTGCCGAAGACCGGCACCTTGAGCTTCATCACGTCCAGGGCGAACCGCCCCTTCGGGGTCGAACGGATGCGCTTGTAGGTCTGCCACAGCGCGATCGGCGCCACGAGCCAGGTCAGGATGCCGAGCGGTGAGGTCACGAAGTTCGACAGGTTCACCAGGATCTGGGTGAACATCGGTAGCTCGCCACCGAGGTCGTCGAACATCGTCGCGAACGTCGGCACGATGAAGACGAGCATCACGCCGGACAGGCCGAGCGCCATGATCAGGACGATCACCGGGTAGGTCATGGCCGACTTGATCTTGGCACGCAGCTTGACGTCGGCTTCGAGCATCGCGGCGACACGCAGGAGCACCTCGTCGAGCATCCCGGCGGCCTCACCGGCCCGGACCATCGCGACGTAGAGCTTGGGGAAGACCTTGTCGTGCTTGGCGATCGCCTGCGACAGCGACTTGCCCTGCTCGACGTCGGCACGGATGTCCACGAGCCGTTCACGCAGCGGCTTGGACTCGGTCTGCTCGGCCAGGATCGACAGGGCGCGGATCAGCGGCAGCCCGGAGTTGATCATGGTGGCGAACTGGCGCGAGAAGATCGCCAGTTCCTTGAGCTTGACCTTGTCACCGAGGCCGGGGATCTTGATCTCGCGGTTGAGACCGTCGGTCTTGACCTGCGTGATCTTCAGCGGCGCGTAGCCCATCGAGGTGAGCTTGGCGACGACGGCAGCCTGGCTGTCGGCCTCGAGTTGACCCGAGACCATCTTCCCCTGACGGTCACGGACCTGGTAATCGAACTTCGACAGCGTGGCGCTGGCCATCGGCGGCCCTCCTCGTCGTACCTCTG
>CAYSTY010000173.1:0-5501 GCA_964433685.1 uncultured Actinomycetota bacterium
GGCATCGACGGGGTGACGCTGATCGACCGCGCCTACACCGCGGACAACTCCGAGTACGCGCGGTACTTCACCGAGGAGTCACCACGCAACGCGGAGATCGACGCGTGGGCGGCAGCGGAGGAGAAGGGGCCGGGCGCGACCAACCACCGCAAGCTGCGCTTCTGCGGTCAGTTCGCCTTCCTGGCCCACCGCGATCCCCAGGACGTCATCGGGCCGCGGCCGCGGACGGGGGTCACCCCACGCCTGCGCGCGGTGGTGGGCCGGACGATCAGGCGGGGAAGGCGCGGTCGAGCAGGCTCGCCATCTGCGCGCGGGTGACCGGCGCCTGCGGGTCGAACCGGCCGCCGCCGATCCCGCGGATGATGCCTCGTTCGGTCAGGGCCCCGATCGCCCCGGCGTGGGTGCTGCCGCGTGGGACGTCGGTGAAGGTGGGACGCCGGTCGGGCAGGCCGAGCTGACGCTGCAGGAGCGAGGCGACCTGGCCTCGTGTGACGGGCTGGTCGGGGCAGAACCGTCCGGGGGCGCAGCCCTTGGTGACCCCCGCGGCGGCGACCGCCGCGATGCCGGACGCGTGCGTCCCGGTGACGTCCCGGAACCCCCCGGCGGGGGTCGCCGGCAGCTTCGCGGCGCGGGTCAGGAAGGTCGCCATCTGTGCCCGGGTGACGCGAGCGCCGGGACAGAACGTGGCCGGCGTGCACCCGGTGGTGATGCGGCGGGCGCCGAGGGAGGCGATCGCCGCGGCGTGCGGGGAGGTCGACGGGACGTCCCGGAAGGGTGCGACGAACCCGGTGGTCACCGTGGCGACGCTCGTCGGCGGTAGCCCGGCGTGTCGGCGCATGGCGGCGTACATGTCGAGGATCTTGGTGCTGTAGTTCGGATCGGTGGCCCAGTTCCCGCGCCCCATCCGTTCCCACGTGGGGGCCTTGCCCTTGGGGTGAACGAGGTCGAAGCGTGGGCTCTCGAGTGGGTGGGCGAGGTTCGCCCGTGTCACCGTCGGGTCGCCGTAGGCCCGCAGGTGCTGGATCTGGGCACGAACGCCGATCCGGGCGTTGCGGAAGGTGGCCACCGTGCAGGTCCCGCCGTCGCAGGCGCCGATGCCAGCGAAGTTGTTCTGCGAGGCGCGCACCTGGCCGTGGCCGGGCCAGCTGAAGCTGCCGGTCTCGAGCACCGCTTGGGCGAAGGCCAGGTCACCAGCGACGCCCTCCGCGCGACCTTCCTCCACGTAGTACGCCGTGAGCGTCTCCACGGGGACCGTCGCCCGGTACCCGGCCACCCGGCTGCCTGACGACCGGAACCAGGAGGCGAGCTGACCCGCCGACAGCTGGGAGCTGCGCATGACGGCAGTGCCCACCTGTGCGTCGGCAGGTTCCGGCGTGGCGACCACGGTTCCGGCGACGGTCGCGACGACGAGCACGAGGCCGGCGGTCAGGCGTCGCAGGGGGGAGGCGACAGGACGGTTCGGGCGCACGACGACTCCGAGGCAGGCCGGGGGCACCGGCGGAGCGGGGGGGAGGCAGGACCCGTCGGTCGGGAGCCGGACCGACTGCAGCGCTCGGGCGGCTCGGTTCGGGCAGCGCACGTCCGTCGGTGGGGCCGCTCGCCACGCGCCCGGGACGTGCACCGTGGCTCGAACGGATCGGTGGGGCGCGGTAGCTAGGCTCTGGCGCCCGCCGCATCCCGTCGCGTGAGGAGCCTCGCATCGACGTGCTCGAACCTCGGACCGCGCTCGGCTGGCTGGCCGATCACCTCGACGGTCGCGTCGTGGTCATCGCCACCGGCGACGAGCTCGCGGAAGCGTGTTCCCGTGTCGCCGACGGCGAGGTCGTGCGGCGCGCTCCCGACGCGTCCGAGCCCTCCAGCGCGGACGTGGTGGTGGTCGACGGCATGCTCGCCCACCCGCGCCTGCAGCTGCCGACCGGTGCGCTTCTGGCGGTCCGCGAGCCGCACGGACATCACCGTGTCGACGGTCGACGTCCGCTCGATGTGGCGGGCGCGGTGGAACGCCTCGAGCAGCTCGGTTTCGGTCTCGTCCGTGGCACGGTGTCCGGTGCCGCGCTGCGACTGCTCGGTCGGTCGGACGTCCCGACCGATGGGCAGGCACGGGCGGAGCTGCTCGCGCAGGAGCACCGAGCGCTCCTCGAGACCCAGGCCCGGGCCGTGCTCGCCACGCGGGAGGTCCACGCGCTGCAACGATCGCTCGTCGGCCAACGGGCCGCCTCGCAGCAGCAGATCGACGGGCTCCGTGAGCAGGTGAACCGACGGGTCGTCCCCCTCGTCCCGCCCGAGCAGGTCCGCATCGCGCGGCTCGAAGCCGAGCTCGAGCGGGTCCGCGCCCGTGCGGACCGGTTGGCGCGCCGCGCCTCGGTGTTCGAGGAGCGGGCGACGCGGTGGCAGTCGCAGGCCGAGCGCATGGCGTCACGGCGCTGGTGGCAGCTCGGTGAGCTGCTCGGGAGGGCGCGACGTTCGCCTCGGGTGCTCGTGGCCCTGCCGCTGCACCTGCTGGGCCTGTTGACCCGGGCGGCCTCGGCTCCCGCCACGGCCGGCCCCTCCGCGCCGCAGGAGACCGCCCCGGAACAGGTGGCGGACGCGACGGTGGCATCACCGGCTCCGGGCGACCAGCCACCGTCCGCGCCCAGACCCGAGCTGGCTCCCGGTTCGGAAGGCGACTGGATCGTCCCGGAGGCGGCGCTGCCACCGGCCATCACGCCCCCCGTCATCCCGAAGGTGCTGCCGCCGATGCCGCGACCACGTCGGTCCGACGTGCGCGTCGCAGCGGTCGTCGACCCCTTCTCCGAGGTGGCGTTCGGGCACGAGGTCGACCTCGTGCAGCTCTCGCGGGAGGGGTGGCGCGAGGAGCTCGAACGCGTCGCACCCGACGTCCTGCTCGTCGAGTCCGCGTGGCAGGGCAAGGACGGCGGGTGGCTACGTGGCGTCGGCTTCCGCGACCAGGGACCCTCGGACGACCTCCGGGGGTTGGTCGCCGCAGCCCGCGCGGCGGACATCCCGACGGTGTTCTGGAACAAGGAGGACCCGCCGAACCACGACCTGTTCGCCGGCGCCGCGGCGTTGTTCGACCGCGTCTACACCGTCGACGTCGACTGCGTGGACCGGTACGCGCAGATGGTCGGTGCCGACCGCGTGGGGGTCCTGCCGTTCGCGGCGCAGCCGGCCATCCACAACCCGGCGAGGGTCCGCGGAGGGCGGGCCCACGAGCTCGCGTTCGCGGGCACGTACTTCCCGCACAAGCATCAGACGCGACGCGAGCAGATGGCGGTCATCCTCGACCCCGCGCGGGAGTTCGGGCTGCACATCTTCTCGCGCAACGAGCACGACCCTCGCTACCGCTTCCCTGAACCGTTCGACGCGCACGTGGTCGGCAGCCTCGACTACGACGACATGGTCACCGCCTACAAGCGCTACAAGGTGTTCCTGAACGTCAACTCCGTCGTCGGGTCCCGCACGACGTGCTCGCGACGGATCTTCGAGCTGCTCGGTTCCGGGACGCCCGTGGTCAGCGGTGTCTCGCCCGCGATCGGGCACCTCCTCGGCCCCGACGTGGTGCTGGAATCGGGCGACCGCGAGACCACCCGCACCCACTTGCGGTTGCTGCTCGGTAGCGCCGAGGCGCGCGACCGGATGGCGGTCCGGGGTCTGCGGGCCGTGCATGCAGGCCACACCTACGCGCACCGCATCGACACGGTGCTCGCCGATCTCGGGCTGCGGACCCCCGACGCCGGGCGGGTCAGCGTCTCGATCATCGCCGCGACCATGCGGCCGGAGAACCTCGACGTCCTGTGCGAGAACGTCCGTCGGCAGACCCACCCCGACATCCAACTGGTGCTGGTGACCCACGGCTTCGAGGTCGCCACCGCCGACGTGGCCGCTCGCCTCGCGGGCAGCAACGTCCGGGATATCGAGGTCGTCCCTGCCGAGCGGCACGAGTCCCTCGGGACGATCACCACGCGGGGGCTCGCCGCCTCCGATGGGCGCTACGTGGCCAAGTTCGACGACGACGACCACTACGGCGCGCACTACCTCCAGGATCAGCTCGCGGCGTTCGACTACACCGATGCCGACATCGTCGGCAAGCGGGCGCTGTACTACTACCTCGCCGGCATGGACGCCACGGTCCTGCGCTCACCCGGGCGCGAACACTCGTACGTGCCCCAGGTCTCCGGGGCGACGATGATGGCGCCGCGCGAGGTCTGGGACCAGCTGCGGTTCCCGGACCTGCCGCGTGGCATGGACACGGAGGCCCAGCGGCGGGCCGTCGAGCACGGCATGCGCATCTACGCCACCGACCGGTTCAACTTCTGCGTCCGACGGGGGACGTCGGGTCACACGTGGGACATCGAGGACGAGGACATCGCCGCCGGCGGCCGTGTCGCCTTCTACGGCTGGAACCCCGCACACGTCGAGGTCTGACGGTGGCGGCCCCGCGGAGGCTCGTCATCGCCGTCGCACGTCGGCTGCCAGGGTTGGCCGCCGTGCTCGAACAGCGCGACCGAGCGCGCAACCAACGTGACCGGGCCCGTGCCCAGCGCGACCGGGCCCGTGCTCAGCGCGACCGTGCTCGATCGCGCATCACCGACCTGGAACAGCAGCTCGTCACGGCGCAGGCGAGGTTGGAGGACGAGGTCGACCGCCGCGAGCGCGCCGAGACGGAGCTGCTGCGCTCGGTGCGCTACGACCGCCCGTCGTTCGTGGCATCGCTGGAGCGCGTACAGCGTCTACGCAGCCTGACGGTGCAGGAGCACGGGGTCCGCCACCCCATCTGGGAGGTGAACGCCAAGCCTGCTGGGCGGCGGCTCGCCGTGTCGGTGGGGGTCGAGGTGCCGGTCCTGCTCGCCGGCCCAGCCGGACCCGACGAGCTCGAGCTCGACCTGTCACGCCCGATCGTGGTCAAGCCCGTCGGCGGGAGCGCCTCGCGGGGGGTCACACCGCTCGTCCCGACGGGAGCGGGGCGCGCCTGGTCGGTCTTCGAGCGCCAGGAGGTGGACGACGCGCAGGTCCGTGCGGCGATGCGCGCGGCAGCTGCCGACCCCCGGGTGTCCGACGAGTACCTGGTCGAGGAGCTCATCGAGGCGGTTCGCCCGGACCGCGCGCTGCCCGACGACTGGCGGTGCTACGTGGTCGGTGGGCGGGTCGAGCTCCTGATGCAGCGCGACGTCAGGGACAGCGCACGCCCGGAGGAGTTCCGTTTCCGCTGGTACGACCGCGATGGGGCCGATTTCGGGCCGGTCCGCACCGATCGCCACGACCCGTCGCTCCCACCGCCGGCGGACGTCGCGACCATCGTCGAGGCCGCCGAACGGGTGGCAGCGGTGGTGCCGGGTCCGTTCGTGCGGATCGACCTGTTCGTGACGGACGACCGCGTCGTCTTCTGCGAGCTCACCCCCCACCCGGGTGGCGACCAGCGGTCCAGCGGTGGGCTGGACGAACGGCTCGGGGCTGCGTGGGAGCGAGCGGAGGCGGGTCTGCTGGTACGGACCTACGGCACG
>CAYSTY010000174.1:0-5495 GCA_964433685.1 uncultured Actinomycetota bacterium
CGCACGATCGCGTCGGTGCGGGCGTTGAGCTGGAAGGCGACGCCCTCCTGCTCGGCGACCTGCATCATGGCCTCGACCTTGGCGGCCGCCTCGGCCAGCGGCACGAGCCGGTCCTCGACGTTCGCGCCGACCACGCCGACGCCGATGGCTCGGCGGATGGTCTCAGCCGCGTCCTCGAACCCTGCGTCCAGGTCGGCGGTGACGGGCAGGTCGGTCGCCTGGACGATCCGCTCCACGGCGGACAGGGCGAGGTCGAGGGGGATCTCGCCGTCCGCGAAGCCGTGGCTCGCGGCGATCGAGTGCCCCGCGGTCGCGATCGCGCGCGTCCCGGGGAGGTCCGCGACGGTGCGGGCGCTGATCGCGTCCCAGACGTTGACGACGCGGAGGATCTCGGTCGCCTCGTGCAGCGCCTCGAGGCGCTCGGCCTTCTCAGGAGTGTCCATGGTCACGACGCTACTCGAAGCCAGGCCAGGAGGCGGCGAGTTCGGTTGCGCATCGACGCCCCAAGGTTCTGGGTCGTTCGATACAGAAACCCCCGTGCGCGTCGGTCCGAGCGTTATGGCCTCGGCCTCGGCGCTGGTAGGTAACGTCTTCAACGGTCACGGGGAGCATCTCCTTCGAGGCTTCGACACCAAGAAGGGTTCTCCCCGTGACCGCTCGTGTCACGGACCTGTCACCTCTACCCGTGAACTCCTTGACCTAGTCGGCGTCGAGGATCTCGGCCCGGGTCTAGGTGACGTACACCGAGGCGGAGCCTCGCCACGCTCCGGACGTGACGGCCTTGGCGGGGACACGAGGCGATCCGCACGACGGCTCCATCCCCGTTCGGGGTGCATCGCGAGCGGTGAGCCGACCCGTGGCACGGTGGCGGCCCGACGCCGCCTACGGGGTTCTCACCGATGCGAAGCGGCGTCGCCGGTGCGACCGTTGCTCCCACGGCGATGACCCCGGTTGGCACGGTGGCATCGCGACGCAGCGATCACCGTTCGACCCGGAGGGACCCATGACCTCGAGCACGCGTGCGTGGATCGAGTCGGTCGGCACCGACGACCGCGAGCCGCGGCAGACGGTACGTGACGTGGCCAGCGCCTACCTCCACGGCGCGGTACGGGTCGATATCCGGACCGCTGAGGTGGGGACCTCCATCGAGGACAGGTTGGAACGAGCGCACGAGGAAGGTGACCTGCCGCCCCACACCGATCCCGGACTGCTCGCTCGGTACTTGGTGACCGTGTCGAGCGGACTCGCGGTCCAAGCCGGTGGCGGGGCCGGACGCGCCGAGCTCCACCGTGTCGCCGACATCGCGCTGCGGGTGGTCCCGTCGGTGTGACCAGCCGATCATCTCCCTTCCTCGTTCATCGATCGGCGTCGGCCCACGGTGGTTCGTCGGGCAGCGCGTCGAGCAGCGGTGGGAAGTCTTCAGTGATGGTCGCCCACAGCACGTCGAGGTCGACGTCGAAGTAGTGGTGTGTGAGCCGGTCTCGCATCCGTGCCGCGGCCGACCACGGCACCGGCGGGTGGGCGTTGCGTGTCGGTTCGCTGACCTGCTTGGCGGCCTCACCGACGATCTCGACCAGCTTGGTGACGGCCAGCCGCAGGATCTCGTCGTCCGCGAGGCCCTGGCGGGAGCTGTCCTGCGTGTAGCGCAGCGTCTTCTCGACGGCGTCGCGCATGGGACGGATACGGACCCGGTCGTCAGGCGGCGTCATAGAGCACGCGCGCGGCCGCGACGACGTCATCGCGGAAGTAGGGGCTCAGGTCACCGGCGGTGCGGAGGTCGACCTCGCGGCCGAGCAGCTCCTGTAGCTCGAGTTCGAGCTTCGCGACGCCGAGCAGACCGGGTGTCCGGCCCGGCTCGAACTCGACGAGCAGGTCGATGTCGCTGTCCTCACGTAGCTCGTTGCGGGCCGCGGAGCCGAACAACCGCAGGCGGCGGATCCCGTGCCCACGGCAGAACGCGCGCAGCACGGTGTCGTCGACGGTCAGCTCAGCAGCTCGTTCCATGGCTGCAGTGTCGCAGGCTCCACCTGCGGGTGCACGGCTGCGCCTGGAGTCGTCCGCCTCGCGCCGTGATGGTGCCCGTGCCACGACGAGCCCGTACCCGTGGTGGCGCTCCCACCTGCCTTCTGACGCTCGCTCGCCCCGACGGTAGGCATCGGGCCGCGACGGTAGGCAGCCGATAGGCAGCGCAGCCGGCTGATCAGCGTGCTCGCACGAAACGCGTCGACCCCCGAAACGCCGAGGACCGGCCCGCAGGGGCCGGTCCTCGTGTGTGCGCCGCCAGGGACTTGAACCCCGAACCTGCCGGTTAAGAGCCGGATGCTCTGCCAATTGAGCTAGCGGCGCGAGCGCGCGGCACGGTACCCGTGAGGGAGCTGTGCCGCGACTCAGGGTGGGTGAGGGGACTTGAACCCCCGGCCTCTTGGATCACAACCAAGCGCTCTAACCGAGCTGAGCTACACCCACCGAGACCCGTGCCGGTGACGGCACGGCGGCGGAGCGTACGGCGCGACGCCGGACCGGTCAAAGCGGTCACACGATGGGGGTGGCACCCCGCGGTGCCGCGTAGCCGAGGTGGTCGCGCCACGCGGCAGCGAGCCCGTCGACCGCGCGGCGCAGCGACTCCTCGTCACGACCGAAGGTCAGCCGGATCGCGCCCACGTCCCGACCGTTGGCCGCGCAGACGCGGGCCGGTGGCACCAGCACCCCGTGCTGGGCTGCCAGCTGCGCGATCGCATCGCCCGGTGCGCCGCCGAGGTCGACCCACAGCGACAGCCCGCCCGTCGGGCGTTCGAAGCGCCACCCCGGCAGCTGCTCGGCCAGCGCGCCGGCGAGCGTCTCGTAGCGGGAGCGCAGCGCTGCGCGCCGCTGGTCGAGGACGGCGTCGGCGTGGGTCAGCAACGCCGCCGTGGTCAGCTGCGACTCGATGCTCGTGCCGAGGTCGAGGATGACCTTCACGCGCGCGAGCCGGTCGAGCAGCGCGCCACTGGCGCGGACCCAGCCGACCCGGAGCCCGGCCCAGAGCCACTTGCTGACCGACCCGATCGTGATCACGTGCGCGCTGGCCTCGGGCAGCGACGCGGCGATCGGGGGCGGGGGCGGCGCGTCGAGCCACACGTCGGCGAGGGTGGCATCGTCGATCAGGACCCCGCCGGTCTCCACCACCTGCTCGGCGATCAGGCGACGCAACGGCGCCGGGACGGTGCGGCCCGTCGGGTTGTGGTGGGTGGCCACGAGGTAGGTGAGCGGCGGGGTGCGCTGGTGCAACGCACGTCCGAGGGCGAGGTGGTCGACCCCGTCACGGCCGAGGGGGAGCGGACGGGCACGTAACCGTCGGGTGGTCAGCAGCTCGAGGAGGCCGGGGTAGGTCAGCTCCTCGACGAGGACCGGGTCGCCCGGTTCGGTGAGGGTGGTGAGCACGAGGTCGAGCGCCTGCTGACCACCGGAGGTCACGATGATCTCGCTCGGGTCGGTGGGCAGCCCCTGCGCGGTCAGGTGCCGCGCGATCTGGCGACGCAGGGCGGGCAGGCCGAGCGGCCGGTACCCGGTCTCGTCACGCAGCGCCGCGACCTCGTCGGCGGTCCGGACGAAGGCGTCCTCGGGCAGGCCGGCCGTGCCCTGCCACGCGGCCACCCGCAGGTCGATGGTCGCCGGACCGCGCGGCTCGTCGATGCCGGCCAGCAAGCTGTCGGCGGGCAGGTCCTCGACGAGCGAGACCGACCGCCGTGCGGTCCCGCGCAGGTGCCGCGGGCCGAGGACCGTCCCCGACCCGTGACGGGTCGTGGCGACGCCGGCCTCCCGCAACCGGTCGTAGGCGCGGACCACGGTCCCGCGGCTGACCGACAGGGCAGCGGCCAGCTCGCGCTCGGCGGGTAGCCGGGTGCCCGCGGGGACGGTGCCGGTGGCCACCGCCTCCCGCAGGGCGTCGGCCAACGCGTGCGAACGCGGTCCGGAGCGCTGGTCCCACCCGGGCAGACGGCGGAGCAGTTCGGTGGCGTGCACGGGCGACCCCTCGAGACGCGGTCGGGCGACGATGCCTTCCGCGCACGCTAGCCCGAGTGGTACCGCTCCAACAGGTCCACTTTCCCGGTTGGACCACTTCCGCTCGGAGGTGGACCAGGAACCACGGCGCGTTGGCGTCACCATGGTCGCGCAGGACCCGTTCCCGACCGACCTGAGGAGGTCTCCCGTGACCGCTGCCGGCACCCTCACCACCAGACCGCTCGCGCGCGACGCCGTCGCGTGGGAGGCCCTCGCCGAACGCGTGGCGACGGCGACCGACCGCGGCGAGGTGGCCGCGATCGTCGGCAGCCTCGCGGGCGAGGTCCTGCCCGACGACCTCGGCTTCGACGTCGACCTCGCCGCGCCACAGGTCGTGCTGCAACGGACCTTCGCCCGCCTCCACGCCGTCGCGCTCCGAGCACGCGCCTGAGTCAGCCGCGGACCACCAGGTAGGCACCGCCGGCGAGCAGGACGAGGCTGGCGAGGAGCACGGTCAGCAGGAACCACCGACGACGGCGGTCGCGGGCGCTCACGGACGGGGTAGCCCCATCGGGTTCGGGAACGGGACGAGCCCGGTCGCGGCGATCCGCTGCGCGACCGGCGCGAGGGTCGCGGTCACCTCGGCGACGTCCTGCCGCGATAGGACCCGCAGGGGTCGGGCCGCTGCCCGGTCGGTGGCGGTCTCCACCTCGTCGTGCAGTTCGCGGCCGACGGCCGTCGCTGCACCCGTGCGGTCGAGCAGCCCACGGGCCGCCAGGTCGACGGTGGCGGCGTCCCACGCGTCGAGGTCCCAGCCGCGGTTGTCGCGCAGCACGGCCGGGTCGCTGCCGCGCACACCCGAGACCAGCACGTGTGCCTCGAGCCCGGTGATGTCCGCCGCCGTGAGCGCCGCCACGTGACCGTCGCCGCGGTGTTCGCGCAGCAGCGTCGTCGCGTGCCACAGCCGCAGCACGGGATCGTCGGGCCAGGGGAGGGCGGCGTGGGCGGCGAACAGCGGGCGACCGTCGACGGCGGCGTCCCGCATCGCGCGTTCGAGCGTCGCGGCGGCGCGTCGCCCCGCGTCCGCGTCGAGGTCGGCGACGAACGGAGCGAGGGCGCGGGGCAGCGCGTCCGCCCGCGCGTCCAACACGGCCGCCGGCGTCGCGTGGTCCCAGGCGCTCGGCAGCGACCGGGCGACCATCGCCGGCGCGAAGTTGTGCAGCACGGCGGCGCCGACCTCGGGTCCGACGGTGCCGAGGGGCGCCAACCGGGCGGCGGTGTAGCCCATCCAGAACCCGCGCAGCCCCGTGGCGCGCAGCGCGTCGCGGACCTCGGGGGCGAAGTAGGTGACCGCGTGGATGGGCTCGCACACCCGCCACAGGCTCCGAGCGTCCTCCGGCGTCGGTCGGTCGCTCGGAACCTCCTCGTGCCCCGTCACGCGGTCCTCGATCGGTCTGCGGTCGTCGGGTGGTGCGCCCGGCAGGGTTCGAACCTGCGACCGTCGGATTAGAAGT
>CAYSTY010000175.1:0-5455 GCA_964433685.1 uncultured Actinomycetota bacterium
CGCGCCGGCGGCCACGAGCCCCGGGACCAGCAGCGACCAGGCGCTCCGCGCGAGCACCGCGACGGTGACGCCCGCCCCAGCGAGGCACCACAGCACCACCTCGGGGCCCACGAGCCCGAGCAGCGCCGCGGCCGCTGCGGCGGCGACCGCCGGGGCCGGCAGGCCGGTGACGGCGACGATCGCCAACGCGACCCGCCGTCGCCACCCGGGTCGTCCGATCCAGCGCGCCGTGGCGTGCCCGGACGCGTCGTGCCGGAGCACGACCCCCCGTGGCCGCGCACCCAGCGCGGCGGCGACGACGGTGTGGCCGAGCTCGTGCAGCAACGTGACCAGCTGCCGGACGACGGCCGACGCCGGTCGGACCACGGCCACGACGCTCCCGACCACCGTGGCGACCACCACCTCGGTGCGTGTGGAGCTGGCATCCGGCGACGGGAGCGCCCATCCGTCGGGGAGGAGGGGGTCCAGCACGTCCAGGACGCGCCCGCCCGAACCCGCTGCCAGCAGCACGACCGTGACGAGCGTGACGACGGCCACGCAGCGGACGAGGAGCCACACGACCCGGGTCACCGACGGGCGGTGAGCACACCGGCACCGACGATGGCTGCGACCAGGAGCGCTCGGCGGCGACCGCTGCGCGGCACCTCGGGCCTGGAACGGAACGCCGTCAGTCGCGTGCCCAGGCCGGCGGCGGCTGCCTCGGCGGCGTGCCGCATCACGACCCCGTGTGACCACTCGAACACCGGGCGGGCGACGGGCGTCAGCAGGTCCATCCAACGTTCGGTGGTCCGCACGTCCCACCGGAACCGGACCGACGTCCCCCCGTCGTCGGTCGCGACCAAACGCCAGGTCCCGGTGCCCTCGAGGTCGCCGCTCGCGGCCATCCGCAGCGAGGTCGGACGGTCCACGTCGACGGTCTCGATCCGGGCGGCCAGCGTGTACCCCAGCGGTGCGCGCACCGTCGCCTCGAAGCTGCTGCCGAGACCATCGCCGTCGCCATCGCTCGTGCGTGCCACGGCGACGGTGTCGGCCCACCGGCTGAGCCACACCTCGGGCACGACGATGCTGCGGTAGACCGCAGCGATGGGCGCAGCGAACCGCATGTCGGTCACGAACCGGTACCGGGCCACGCCCACCTCCGGTCGCCGCGCGGGGGTCGCGAACCTACGCGGTCACGGACCGGCCACCTCGGCGATCGCCCGGGAGTTCGGTCGTGGCGTTCCCTCAGTCGTGGCGCGGTAGCGTCCCGGTCGATGACGACCTCGAACGCCCTCCGGGACACGATCGCTCGACCGGTGCGGGCCGAGATCGAGGTCACGCGGTCCCGGTTCATCGCCGATCTGACACCGGTCATGGACGTGGACGCGGCGGGCGCGGCGGTCGCCGCCGCGCGACGCGAGTTCCACGACGCGCGCCACCACTGCAGCGCGTGGGTGCTCGGCCCCGAGGGACGCACGTCACGCTCGAACGACGACGGCGAACCCGCCGGGACGGCCGGCGCGCCCATGCTCGCCGTCCTCCAGGGTGCAGTTCTGACCGACGTGGTCGCCGTCGTGACGCGCTACTTCGGTGGCACCCTGCTCGGGGCCGGCGGTCTGGTCCGGGCGTACGGGGAGGCGGTGACCACCGCGCTCGAGCGCGTGACCCGGGTCAGCCGTCGCCAGGTGGTGCTGGTGGAGGTGCGGACCGATCATGCCGGTGCCGGTCGGCTCGAACACCACCTCCGGCGGCTGGTCGACGACCTCGACGGGTCGCTGGACGGCGCCACCTACGACGCCGTGGGCGGCAGCTTCGTCGCTGCCGTCCCCGCCGGCACCGAGGTCCAGCTCACCGACGCGCTCGCGAGCAGCGGCATCGACCACCGTCTGGAGCTGCGGGGTCACCAGGTGCGGGACGTCCGCCGTCGCTGAGCGTGGCGAAGGGTCCCGCGGCACCGTCGCACGGTCGTGACCGGCGAGGGGCCGGTCCGGCCTACCGTCCACGTCGTCGGCCAGCGGCGGGCGACCGTCCGCGTCGTCGGAAGGAGGGCCGGGATGCCGGATGTCCGGAGCCCGCTGTTCACCGTCGGTCACGGCACCGCGACGGAGGACGAGCTGGTCGCGCTGCTGAGCGACGCCGGGATCGCGGTCGTGGTGGACGTGCGCCGGTTCCCCGGCAGCCGCCGGCACCCCCACGTCGCCCGCGACGAGCTCGCCCGCTGGCTGCCGGAGGCGGGGGTCGCCTACCGGTGGGAGCCACGGCTCGGCGGCCGACGCAACGTCGAGCCCGGTCCCGAGCACGCCGGGTTGCGCAACGCATCGTTCCGGGCGTACGCGCATCACATGGGCAGCACGGAGTTCGCGGCCGCGCTCGACGACGTCCTCACGGAGGCGGACCGGACGCGGGTCGCGGTCATGTGCTCCGAGTCGCTCTGGTGGCGCTGTCACCGCCGGATGATCGCGGATGCCGTGACCGAGCTGCACGGGCGCCCCGTCACCCACCTGATGCACGACGGGCGGCACACCGATCACGTCCCCACCGACGTCGTCCGGGCGGTGGACGGCGTGCTGCGCTACGACGGTGGTGCGGCTCCGCTCCCGGGGACGTGACGGCTCGGCTCCGGCGGGTGGACCGAGGGACCGTCCGATGACCGGTCGCGAGGCTCTACCCTGCGAGGTCGCGCGGCGCGTCCGCCGACCCGCGCGGTCCCCGGACCCGGACGGCGCAGCCGCCCCCCGACGAGGAGCCGACCCGTGGTGCTCGAGAGACTCGAGTCGCCGGCCGACCTGAAGGCGCTCGACCCCGGTCAGCTGCCCGCGCTGGCCGAGGAGCTGCGCGCCGCCATCATCGCGTCGGTCGCGCGGGTCGGCGGCCACCTCGGTTCGAACCTCGGGGTGGTGGAGCTGTCGATCGCGCTCCACCGCGAGTTCACCTCCCCCGACGACCTGTTGCTGTGGGACACCGGGCACCAGGCGTACGTGCACAAGATGCTGACCGGGCGCCGGGCCATGTTCGACACCCTCCGGCAGGCCGGAGGGTTGTCCGGGTACCCGTCGCGGGCCGAATCCCCCCACGACGTCATCGAGAACTCGCACGCGTCGACGGCCCTGTCCTGGGCCTTCGGGATCGCCCGGGGCGAGGCCGCCAAGCACCCCGAACGACGTCGCCGCGTCGTGTCGGTCGTCGGCGACGGCGCGCTGACGGGCGGGATGGCCTACGAGGCGCTCAACAACCTCGGTCACCACCGGCTGCCGGTGCTGATCGTCCTCAACGACAACGGGCGGTCGTACGCCGAGACGGTCGGCACCCTCTCCGGTCGGGTCTCGGACCTGCGCACCGACCCGCGGTACCGCACCTGGCGTGCACGGCTGGACAAGGGTCTGGCTCGAGTGCCGTTGATCGAACGGGCCACGGACGCCTCCCTCGAGGCGCTCAAGCAGTTCGCGTCGGACGCACCCGCGCTGCAGTCGTTCGTCGAGGCGCTCGGGGTGCGCTACCTCGGCCCCGTCGACGGTCACGACCACGAGCGGCTCGAGCACGCGCTCAGCCACGCCAAGCGCCTCGACGGACCCGTGCTCGTCCACGTGCTGACCGAGAAGGGCAAGGGGTACGCGCCGGCCGAGACCGACCTCGAGAAGCACCTGCACGACACCTCGGCGTTCGACGTCGCCACCGGCCGTTCCGCCGCCTCCAAGCCGCGGTCGTGGACACAGGCGTTCTCGGACGCGCTCACCGGCGTCGCGTGCCGGCGTCGCGAGGTCATCGCGATCACGGCCGCGATGCCGGGCTCGACCGGGCTGCTGCCACTGGCGGCACGCCGTCCGGACCAGGTGCTCGACGTGGGCATCGCCGAACAGCACGCGGTCACCGCCGCCGCGGGCATGGCGCACGCCGGGCTCGTCCCGGTGGTGGCGGTCTACTCGACCTTCTTCGCGCGCGGCTTCGACCAGGCCAACCTCGACGTCGGCCTCCACGACGAGCACGTGGTCTTCTCGTTCGACCGTGCCGGCATCACCGGTGACGACGGCGCCTCGCACCACGGCGTCCTCGACATGGCCCTGATGCTGCGCATCCCCACGGCGACCGTCCTGGCGCCCTCCAACGAGGACGACCTGGTCGCGCTGCTCGGCACCGCGGTCGACCTCGAGGGTCCGGTCTCGTTGCGCTTCCCGAAGGGCTCGGTCGTCTCGGCGGCCGAGCTCGGGCTGCAGGGTCCGGGGGACGGCCTGGCTGCTCGGCAGGTGCGCGACGGTGCGGACGCGTGCGTGCTCGCGGTCGGGGACCGGGTCGGACCCGCGCTCGAAGCTGCTGATCTGCTGGCCGAGCACGGCAGCGAGGTGGCGGTATGGGACGTGCGCAGCGTGCGACCCGCCGACCAGCGGATGCTGGCCGCGGCCGCGCAGGCGCCGCTCGTGGTCACCGTCGAGAACGGGTACGTCGCCGGCGGTGCGGGCAGCCACCTCGCCGACCGCCTGGTCGAACTCGCCGGGGTCCGGCACGCCCCACCCGTGCTGCGCCTCGGGGTCCCGGACAGCTACCTCCAGCACGCCAAGCCGGTCCAGATCCTCGCCGAGCTGGGGCTCGACGCCGCGGGGATCGCCACGGCGATCCGCAAGGTGCTCGCCGACGACTGACGCCGCGTCCGCCCGTTCCGAGGCGCCCCGGCGCCCGGACCGCTGGCGCCCGGACCGCTGGCGCCAGGCCACCGCGAGCGCTCAGCGCGTGGTCCCGCGCGGTCATCACCGTCGCACGTCCCGATGGCGGGGCGCGCGGGTGCCCGACTTGCGCGCGCTCCACGCATCGGGGACCATCGCGCGACCTCGACCCAGGACGAACACGTGCTGTCGATCACGATCACCGCGGCGGACGGGCTCGCCCGTGCGCTCGTAGGCCTGGTCGTCGTTCGGTAGCGCGTGCTCCGATCGAGCGCGCGCGAACCTCCCGGACCGGGAGGTTCTCTCGTGAGAGGGCGTCCCGCGTCGCGGGACGAGGACGTTCGACGCGGTGACCGTCGCCGCGGACGAGGAGGACCCATGTCGCTCGCGCACGAGCCCGCCGACCCACCCCGCCCGCACGAACGGACCGGTGAGATCATCACCGGCGCGCAGGCCGTCATGCGCAGCCTCGAGGCCCTCGGCGTCGACGTCGTCTTCGGCTACCCGGGTGGCGCGATCCTGCCCGCCTACGACCCGCTCATCGACGCGGACTTCACCCACGTCCTCGTCCGCCACGAGCAGGGCGCGATCCACATGGCCGAGGGTTACGCCCACGCCACCGGTCGGGTCGGGGTCTGCATCGTGACCTCGGGGCCGGCCGCGACCAACCTCGTCACCGGGCTCGCCGACGCGCACATGGACTCGCTGCCGATCCTGGCCATCACCGGCCAGGTCGCCACGACCGCCATCGGCTCGGACGCCTTCCAGGAGGCGGACGTGACCGGCATCACCATGCCGATCACCAAGCACAACGAGCTCGT
>CAYSTY010000176.1:0-5431 GCA_964433685.1 uncultured Actinomycetota bacterium
CGAGCCCGACGGCGGCGAGCAGGACGTAGCCGCCGGTGACGCCGTAGGGGATGACCAGCCAGCCGAAGTCGGGGTTCTCGGCCACCAGCGGCGGCGCGAGCGTGCGCAGCAGCGCCAGGGCGAGCCCGGTGGCCGCGATCGCGAAGCCCAGCGGGACCAGGTCCTGCAGGCTCGTGTGCCGCCACGAGTGCCGGGACGCGCCGGCGAGGTGGAGGGCGGCCAGCTGCAGCAGGACGACCAACGGCAGCGAGGTGACCAGCTGCGCGGTCTGGTCGGCAGGGATCGTGAGGTCGAACCGCAGCAGGAACGCGCCCACCCAGGCGAGCGTGATGACGACGACCACGACCGCCAGCCGAGCCAGCGCGAAGCGGCTCAACAGGCGCGAGTCGCCGGTGGTCGGCGGCGAGAGCCGACGATGGGCTCCCTCACCAGTCACCATCCGTTCCCCCGCTCGTGTGTTGCCCCGGTCCAGCGTAGTGGCTCGAGTCCCGACGTCACCCTGCTCGGGAGACCCGGTTCCCGTGCACGGTGCGTCCGAGACCGGCCCGTCGTGCGCGCGGAGCCCGCCCTCTTCGCGGTCTCCCACCGCAGCTTCGAACGCGGTGCACGGACGTAGGCGCGGGACCTCGCCGCCGACCGGGCGGGCGCTCGTCCCCGTCGGACCGGCGGCCCAGACCCTCCCGCACCGAGCAGGCTACGAGCGCCGGTCCGCAGCGCAGCCGGACATCCACGGGGAGCTCAGCAGCTGCGGGCGCTACTCGGGGAGCAGGGAGGCGTCGCCGCCGCCCTCGACGAGCAGCTCCCGGAGCGCCTGCACTGTGTTGGCGTCGACCGGCACGCCGTCCGCGGTGCGCGTCGCCGAGGTGCGGGCCTCGAGCTCGCCCGGGTAGAGGACCTCGTCGAACCCGGCGGCGGGCTGCGACGCCTTGATGTAGTCCACGAAGTCGTCGACGTCGGTCAGGAACGCGTCCCGGTCACGGAAGCGGCTGACGTCGAAGGCGGCGAGGAACGAGCCGTCGTTGTGCCGCCCGTCCGCGGCCACGCCGTAACCGAGCCCGGTCAGCAGCCCGCACAGGATCTCGACCATGAACGCCAGGCCGAACCCCTTGTGGCCCTGGTCGCCGCCGAGGGGCAGCAGCGCGCCACCGTCGTAGTAGGCGTCGGGGTCGGTGGTGGGGTGCCCGTCGCTGGTGACCACCCACCCCTCGGGGATGGCCTGCTCGCGGCTGCGGGCGAGCGCGACCTTGCCGGCGGCCACGGCGCTGGTCGCCATGTCCAGGACCGGCGCCGGCCCGCGTCGACGCGGGACCCCCATGCACAGCGGGTTGGTGCCGAGCCGCGCCTCGCTCGAGCCGAACGGTGCGACGGCCTTGGGGCCACGCCCCGAGTCGGCGGTGATCAACCCGATCATCCCGCGGGCGGCCGCCTGCTCCGCGTAGGCACCGAGCCGGCCGATGTGGCCCTGGTAGCGGATCGTCACCGCACCGATGCCGGTCTCCGCCGCCATGTCGATGGCGAGGTCCATCGCCCGTTCGGTCTGCACGAACCCGAAGCCCCAGTTCGCGTCGACCACCGCCGAGGACGGCGAGGACCGCTCGACGGTGAAGTCCGCGCCCGGCACCACCTCGCCGGCCCGGATCTGGGCGACGTACCGCGGGGTGCGGATGACCCCGTGCGAGTCGTGACCGACGAGGTTGGCCGACACCTGGTGGCGCGCGACGACGTCGGCTTCCTCGGCGGCGACGCCGTTGGCGCGGTAGATGGCGGCGGTGGCGTCGCGGAGCTGATCGGCGGGGATCGTGGGCATGGGTCGTAGCGCTCCTCGGCCGCCGCTCGGACGGCCCGGTCTGGGTCAGCTGGTCCGGTTGGCACCAGCGCGATCGTCGTCCTCGCCGTCGGGGACGGGGGCGGCCTCGCCGGAGGCGATGCTCCGGGCACGCTTGAGGGTGCGCCGCTGGTAGGCGTCCAACCCGATCGCGCCGACCGCGATGGCGAGCAGGACCATGGCGATGGGACGCCCGAGGATGTAGTCCACGGGGTCGTTGCGGCTGACGATCATCAGCCGGACGTAGTTGTCCTCGAGGATCGGGCCGAGGATGAAGCCCAGCAGGGCGGGCGGCAACGCGAAGCCGCGCAGCAGCATGCCGAAGGCGAGCAGACCGATCGCCAGCGCCGCGTAGGCACCGAACATCCGGTTCTGGATGGCGTACGCGCCGAAGGTGCCGAGGACGATGATCGCCGGTGGCCACGCCGCCGGCGGGAAGCGCAGCACCTTGACGATGTAGCGCATGGCCACGACCGCGAGCACCAGCATGAACAGGTTGGAGGCCATGAACAGCAGCATCACGCTGACGGCCTCGGGCGCCTGCTCGTTGAACAGCTGCGGCCCCGGCCGCATCCCGGCCAGCACCAACCCACCGAGGATGATGGCCGCGCTCGCGCTGCCCGGGATCCCGAGCGTCATGGTCGGGATGAGCGAGCCCCCGTCCACCGCGTCGTTCGCGGTCTCGGGACCGATGACCCCCTCGATGGCGCCGTGCCCGAACCGTTCGGGGTGCTTCGACAGCCGCTGCGCCTGGTTGTAACCGATCCACGCGGCGATGGTCGCCCCGGCGCCCGGGATCATGCCGATGAGCGTCCCGGTGGTGGCGGTGGTCCCGACGATGCGCCGGTGCTTCCAGATCGTCGGCCAGGCCGCGCTCCACGGCACCTTGGTGTCGCCGGTGTATTGGCGCATCTCGTCGCGGCCGGACACGAGCTGGAAGGCCTGGGACACGGCGAACATGCCGACCACGACCCACACGAGGTTCAGCCCGGAGAACAGCTGCGGGGAGCCGAACGAGAACCGGGGGAACCCGATGGCGGGGTCCTGGCCGATGGCGGCGAGCAGGAACCCGACCCAGCCGGAGATGAGCGCCTTGATCAGCGACTTCTCGGAGATCGCCGCCACGATGGTCACGCCGAACAGCGCCAGCGCGAGGAACTCGGCCGGCCCGAACGTGACCGCCCACCGGGCGACCACGGGGGCGAACAGCAGCAGCACGGTGGCACCGAACAGGCCACCGACGAACGCGGCGGCGCGTCCGGCGGCGATCGCCTCGCCCGCCCGTCCCTGCTTGGTCAGCTGGTAGCCCTCGACCGCGGTCGCGGTGGAGCCGCCGGTGCCGGGGATGTTGAGCAGGATGGCGGTGACGGCGCCGCCCCACGAGTTGGCGGCGTAGATCGCGACCATGAGCGCGATCGCCGTCATGGGGTCCATGAACAGCACCAGCGGCAGCACGATGGCGAGCGCTGTCGATGCGGACAGCCCGGGGATCACCCCGAACACCAGCCCGATCGTGGCACCGATGGGGATGGCCAACAGCGGCCCCGGCTGCAACAGCAGACCGAAGGCCTGGGCGTAATCGGACCAGCTCACCGCGTCTCCCTCGGGTCGCCTGGGGGTGGTGCCTCGGTCACAGCAGCCAGCCGGTGGGCAGTCGCATGCCGAGCACCGGCACGGTCAGGCCGTACATGGCGGCGAGGACGACGGCGGTGGCCGCCACCCGTCTGGTCGACCAGCCGAGCGCCACCGACGTCATGACCACGAGGTAGACGAACGAGGTGACGAAGAAGCCGACGATCGACACCGCCGCCACGTACGCCACCGCCGCGGCGATGAAGACCAACGTCCGACCCGTCGCCACACCCGAGGTGGCAGGTGCCTGCGCCGTCTCGGGGGACGCCGCCGTCTCGGCGGGTGCCACCTCGGCGGCGGACGTCGTCGGCTCGGTGGCCACCTCCCGGCCCCGTCGCGTCCCGCGGTACAGACGCCACGAGGCCTGGAGGAGGTGGATGGTGCTGAAGGCGACCAGCGACAGCACCACGAACCGCGGGTAGCGCTGCGCCTCGTCCGGGAAGTCCTGGAGGAGGGTCCACACGACGGCCCACAACCCGAGGGAGCCGATCGCCGTGACGACCTCCCCGAGCAGTTCTCGTCGCGTGTCCACCGGGGTCCGCGTGCTGGTCACCGTCGCCTCCGCCACACCGTCAGGAGATACCGAGCGCCTCGGCGAACTCGTCGACCGACGCGGTCATGTCCGCGACCATCGCCTCGGCCTGTTCGCGGGTGACGTACTCCCAGCGGAAGCCGGTGTCGGCGAGCAGGTTCTCCTGGATGTCGGGGTCGTTCGACGCCTGCTCGAACGCGTCCTCGAGGATCGCGATCTGCTCGGGCGGGGTCTCGGCGTGGACCGCGAGGCCGCGCAGGCCCGAGAAGTACGACGGGGCGCCGGTCACCTCCTCGACGGTGGGGATGTCGGGGAACTCCTCGAGCCGCTCCTCGGAGAAGAACGCCAGGATGCGCAGCTCCTCCTCGTGCAGGTCGTACCACCCACCGGCCCGGACGCCGAAGTCGGCGGTGCCGCCGATGACGGCCGCGGTGAGCTCGGAGCCGGCGTCGTAGGGGATGAGCTCGAACTCGAGGTCGGTCTTGGCCATGAAGTCCATGGCGCCGACCGCGGTGTTGGAGGTGTAGCCGTTGGTGGCCGCGGCGAGGGTCTCGGTCTCCATGGCGGCGACCAGCTCCTCGAAGGTCTCGTACGGCGAGTCCATCGACACCGCGAACGCACCCGGGTCGACGTTGACGCCGCCGAGCATGATGAAGTCGTCGGTGGAGAAGCCCGACAGCTGGCCCTGCACCTCGCTCAGGTACTCACCGGGCGGGCTGTAGCTGACCAGCGTCGTGCCGTCGGGGCCGCGCTGGTAGGCCTCGGTGAGGCCGATGACCCCGCCGCCACCCTCGACGTTCTCGATGGCGACCTGGACGCCCAGCGCTTCGGACAGCTTCGGTGCCAGGGCGCGGTTGAGCAGGTCGTTGCCGCCGCCGGGGCCGAAGGTGACCACGAGGGTGAGGTCCTCGGTGGGCCAGTCGGCGGCCGCGTCGGCCTCGGCGTCACCGCCGTCGTCGGTCGCGGTGTCCGCGGACCCGTTCGCCTCCGCGTCGGTGTCGGCACCGGTGTCGCCGTTGCCGCAGGCGGTGGCCACGAGCGCCACGACGCCGAGGGCCGAGATCAACTTCCGTCGCATGTCCGCGCTCCTCCCGAGCCGGTCACCGGTCGTGAGCGGACGCCCACGCACGGTAGTGCTCCGAGACGCCGGGTCCGGCACCGTCCCGTGCCACGGGTGGTGGCCGGACGCCTCGTGTCTCCCGGATTCCAAGTCCACGACCCAGGGGCGGGCCGCCGCGGCAGAACGTAGACTGCCCGTTGTCTACTGTCAACGAGAACTGTCGACAACGCGATGCGTTATCGTTCGGGCGTCCGGCCGATACGGTGCGGCACGGGGAGGGAGCCAGTGGTGGGGAGCCAGGATCAGGTCCGGGTCGAACCGATCCAACACGTGCCGTCGTTGCGGCAGCGCGTCCACGAACGTCTCGAGGCGATGATCATCG
>CAYSTY010000177.1:0-5420 GCA_964433685.1 uncultured Actinomycetota bacterium
CGAGCAGCGCGTGCTTGAGCATGGCGATGTCGCTCCAGCCGTGCTCGGACTCGCCGCGGACGACCTGGACGGTCTGTGACCCCGCCTGTGGCTGTTCGGGGAAGCGGTCGCGCTCGTCGGTGATGGGCCAGTCCTCGGCCTCGAGCCAGTCGTCGACGAACGCGGCGCGCAGCCCATCCACAGCGGGGCCGGTGACGCGGAAGTGGCTGTCACGCCACTCGGTCTCGTCGCGGGCGTCGCCCTCCCACTCCTCGGCGATGCCGACGCCGCCGGTGAACGCCACCTCCTCGTCGACCACGAGCACCTTGCGGTGGGTGCGGTGACCGATGCGCTTGAGGTCGTCGAACTCCCCGTCGACCGCCGGACGGAACTGGTGGACCCGGACGCCCGAGCCCTCCATCTGCCCGAGCAGTTCCTCGTCCATGTGGCGGGTGCCGAGGGCATCGAGGATGACGCGGACGCGCACACCCGCCTCCGCCCGGTCGCACGCCGCCGCGGCGAAGCGACGGGCCACGTCACCCTGCCAGTAGACGAAGGTGGCGAAGTCGACGGTGTGCCGCGCCCCGGCGATCGCGTCGAGCATCGCCGGGAAGATCGCGTCCCCGTTGCGGAGACGCTCGACCCGGTTCCCCTCGGTCGCCGGGATACCGAGGAGCCCTTCGAGCACCCGGCGTGCCCGCTGCAGTTCGACGACCACGTGTCCGCTCCTCTCGACCGGTCCACGCTAGCGGCGTCGGGCCGAGGGACGGTCGGCTGCGGACCTCCGCGGCCGGTCGGACGCCGCCAGGCCACGTTCCGTGGCACGATGCGCCCCGCCGAGCGACGGAGCGTCCCGTGTTCGAACAGGTCGAGCACCGCGAGCTCGTGCCGGTGGCCGTCGTGACCGATGCGCAGGCGGACCTGCTGCTGATGACCCTGCAGGTCCACGGCATCGACGCCACGGCGCCGTCGACCTCCGCGTTCCCGTCGCTCGACTGGGCCGAGGGTCGCGCCATCTCGGTCCGCACCGAGCAGGCGGCCGCCGCGGCCGAGCTGCTGCGTGGGCTCGGTCACCAGCCGCTGCCGGAGACGGCCTAGCGGTGCTCTACCTCGGCTACCTCGACGGGCACGAGCTGCCGGCGGACGTGGAAGGCCCCTGGCGCGAGGTCGTGACGCTGCGGCCCGGCCTGGTGTTCGTCGACAGCCCCGAGAGTCGGTCGGTGGTCTACCACGCGCTCAAGGACCACCTGCCGCCGGGGAGCGCGCTGCTGGTCGCCGCGCTGACCGAGGTGCCGAAGTTCAAGGGGATGTCGCCCGGGACCCTGCGTTGGGCGAAGGAGCACGTCGACGGGGGTTGAGGCGGTTCAGCGCGAGGCGTCGAGCGACCGGCCGTCACCGGGCAGCGCCAGCATCCGCTCGAGCGCGACGAGTGCGCTGGCACGGGTGTCGTCGTCGACCCGCACCTCGTTGACCACCTCGCCGGCCACGAGCGACTCGAGCACCCAGGTCAGGTGTGGCAGGTCGATGCGGTTCATGGTGGCGCAGAAGCAGACGGTGTCGTCGAGGAAGACCACCCGCTTGTCGGGGTGTTCGTCGCCGAGCCGCTTGACCAGGTTGAGCTCGGTCGCCACGGCCAGCGTCGCGCCGGCGGGTGCCTGTTCCACCCACCGGATCAGCTGCCCCGTGGAGCCGACCCGGTCGGCCCGCTGGACCACCTCGTGGCGGCACTCGGGGTGGACGAGGACCTGCACGTCCGGTTCACGCGCACGGAGGGCGTCGACCATCTCCGGCTGGAAGCGGGCGTGGACCGAACAGTGCCCCTTCCACAGGATCACGCGGGCGGCCCGCAGTTGCGCGTCGGTCAGACCGCCGTCGGGCTGCCAGGGGTCGTAGACCACGCAGTCGTCGAGGGCCAGACCGAGCGCGAGGACGGCGGTGTTGCGTCCGAGGTGCTGGTCGGGCAGGAACAGCACCTTGCCCGGGTCGGTGGCGGAGGCGGCCTGCTCGAAGGCCCAACGCATCGCGGCCGGCGCGTTCGAGGAGGTGCAGATGGCCCCGCGCCGGTCACCGCAGAACGCCTTGATGGCCGCGGTGGAGTTCATGTAGGTGAGCGGGACGGTCGCGTCGGCGACCCCGGCGCGCTCGAGGCGTGCCCAGGCGTCGCGGACCTGACGGACCTCGGCCATGTCCGCCATGGAGCAGCCGGCGGCGAGGTCGGGGAGGATCACCCGCTGGTCGGGGCGACCGAGGACGGAGGCGGACTCGGCCATGAAGTGGACGCCGCAGAAGACGATGTACGGCGCCTCGGCGGTGGCCGCCTGGCGCGAGAGCTCGAACGAGTCCCCACGGGCGTCGGCGAGGGCGATCACCTGGTCGCGCTGGTAGTGGTGGCCGAGGACGATCACCTGGTCGCCGAGGGCGGCCTTGGCGGCGAGCGCCCGATCGAGGAGCGCCGGGTCGTCGGCCGCGGGCAGGTCGCCGGGACAGACCACCCCACGTTCGCTGGTGCGGTCGGCGTCGCGGCCGAGCAGCAGCAGCGGCGAGCCGGTCGGGATCGTCGGCACGTCACCGAGGTTGCGTGCGGGCGCCGCCGACGGCCGCACCGGCCGTGGGGCGAGCGCCGCCGCCGTCGCGGACGTGCTGGTGGGCGCGGACGTCGTGGTCACGGGCTGCTCCGGGGACCGAGTTCTGGTCAGAGTGACCACAACTGGGCGGCAGCGTACCAGCGGGCCCTGGAGGGGGTGCACCGGTGCCCTCGCGCATCACCACTACGCTCCGCCGCCCGCCGGGTCCGCCCGCCCGGCGACGTCCCGGTCGAGGAGCGCGCCCGTGCAGGTGGTCGTGGCACCGGACGGCTTCGGCGGCACGCTCACCGCACGTGAGGCGGCGGCAGCCATCGTCGAGGGATGGGTCGCGCAGCGGCCGGGTGACGAGGTCATCGTGGTCCCGATGTCCGACGGCGGGGAGGGGTTGCTCGACGCCGTCGCCACGCCCGACGACACGTGGGTGACCACCGAGGTCGCCGGCCCGCACGGGCACCCGGTCGACGCGGCCCTGCTCCTGCGTGCGGACGGCAGCGCCATCGTCGAGTCGGCGCAGGCGTGTGGGCTCCACCTGCTGCCGCCCGAGCGGCGCACCCCGCGGCTGGCCACCACCTACGGGGTCGGGCAGCTCCTCGAGGCGGCGCGGGACGTGGGTGCCGCACGCATCCTGCTCGGGCTCGGTGGCAGCGCCAGCGTCGACGGTGGCGCCGGTGCGCTCACCGGGCTCGGTCTGCGTCCCACCGTGGCGGACGGCTCCGGCCTCAAGATCGGCGGCGACGACCTGCACCGGGTGACCGCCGTCTCCTGGGGGTGGGCCTCGGACTGGTCCGACGTCGAGGTACTGCTGCTCGCGGACGTCGACACCGTCCTGGCCGATGCGGCGGCGCGCTTCGGCCCGCAGAAGGGGGCCACGCCCGAGGAGGTGGTCGAGCTCGCCCGTGGCCTGCTGACCTGGGCGGACGTCGCCGAACGCGACCTCGCCGGCGGGCGACGGTTGCGCGACGAGCCGGGTTCCGGCGCCGCCGGCGGGCTCGGCTTCGGGCTGCGGTGCGCGCTGCCGGGAGCCGGCTACGGCATCGGCGTCGACGTGCTGGCCGACCTCGTCGGGCTCGACGCCGCCGTGGCCGCCGCCGACCTCGTGATCACCGGGGAGGGCCGGCTGGACGCCACCTCGTTCGGGACCAAGGTCGTGGGCGGCGTCGCGGCACGTGCCCGCACCGCCGGGGCGGCCGTGGCGGCGGTCGTGGGGCAGTCGGCCGCGGACCCCGTGCCGACGGACCTGCGCGTCGAACTCGCCAGCCCCGACGGCCCGGGGGCCGACCCGGCCGGTGACGTGCGACGCGCGGCCACGCGTCTCGCCGCGCGCGTGTGAGCGGCCGAGGTCGGGCGCGAGGCAGGGCGCGCCGCGCCCGTCGCGTGCACCCACGGCACGGTCGCGACCCGGGTCGGGAAGGCCCCGTGCGGACGACGCCCGAACCCCGGTCGTTCGGGTTCCCGTCGGGCCGAGGTCACCCGCCCGAAGGACGGTGGCCCTAGGGTCACCGCTTCCGCGCGAGGGGGCGCGGCTCCGCGCCGTTCGGCCGGAGAAACGACACGACAAGGACGAGCGCATGAGGCGCAGGTTCATCGTTCCGTCGTTGGCCGCCGCGATGGTGCTGAGCACCCTCACGGTCCCAGCGTTCGGACAGGACGCCGCACCGGTGGGCGCGCAGGTCGCGTGCCCAGGTGGCGCGGCTGACGCCGGGTTCCGTGACGTCCCGGCGGGCAACGTCCACCGCGACGCCATCAACTGTGGCGTGGAACGGGGACTCATCCAGGGGCTCAGCGCCTCCCTGTTCGGGCCCGAACGGCCGGTGACCCGAGGCCAGGCCGCCTCGCTGATCGCCCGCCTGCTCGACGAGGCGGATGTCGAGCTCCCCGCGGCGTCCGAGGGCCGGGACTTCTCCGACCTGCCCGCAGCTCACCGTGACAACGTCCGCCGCCTCGCCGCGGCCGGCATCGTCTTCGGTCAGGACGACGGCACCTTCGGGACCGCCGGGCCGGTCCGCCGCGACCAGCTCGCCTCGCTGTACGTGCGCACCCTGTCGTACGTCTTCGGCGTGGACATCGAGCCCGATGAGCGCGGCCACTTCAGCGACACGATCCCCGCGGTCCACGCGGACAACGTCGACGCGGCCTACGAGCTCGGCATCGTCAGCGGCCGGGTCGACGGGACCTACCGTCCGCTCGACTCGACCCGCCGTGATCAGGCTGCGACCGTGACGGTCAACTTCCTGGGCCTGCTGACCGAGCTGTTCGACTCGATCACCGATGTGACCCTCGTCGCGACCAACGACTTCCACGGTCGTCTCGAGGCTCCCTCGTACTCCCTCACGCCGGAGGGTTCGGAGGAGTCCGTCGACGTCGGTGGCGCGGCGTACCTGGCCACCCACATCGAGAACGTGCGTGCGGAGAACCCGAACACCCTCTGGGTCGATGCCGGTGACCTCGTCGGTGCCACCCCGGTGCTGTCGAACGTCTTCATGGACGAGCCGACCGTCGAGTTCGCCAACCTGCTCGGACTCGACGTCCAGACCGCCGGCAACCACGAGTTCGACCGCGGACAGGACGAGCTCCTGCGTCGCCTCGAGGGTGGCTGCCTGCCGGACGGCTGCTTCGATGAGGACAACCCCTTCGAGGGCCAGGACTTCATGACCCTCGCCGCCAACGTCGTCCACGAGGACAGCGGTGAACCACTGACCGAGGCCTACGAGGTCATCGAGGTCGATGGTGTCGACATCGGTCTCCTCGGCGTCGTGACCAGCACCACCCCGAGCGTCGTCCACCCCGGCGGGATCGAAGGACTCGAGTTCCTCCCCGAGGCCGACACCATCAACGAGTGGGTGCCGGTCATGGAGG
>CAYSTY010000178.1:0-1583 GCA_964433685.1 uncultured Actinomycetota bacterium
ATCGCGGTCAGCCGGGGGGCGCGGGAGGTCCTCGCGGTCGCGGCCCGGCTCGCCGACCGGTTCCGGTTCGAGCTGACCGGTGCGGTCGACGCCGACGTGCGCGGCGAGCTCGAGGCTGCGGTCGCCGCCGGGCACGTCACCTGGGCCGGTTTCGTCCCCAACGACGTGGCGCTGCCGAGCATCGAGGGTGCGATGGCCGGGCTCTCGCTCGTCCACCCGCAACCCAACCACGCGGGGTCGCTGCAGACCAAGGTGCTCGAGTACCTCTCGCGCCGGGTCCCGGTGGTGTCCACCGACCTCCCGGTGACCGGCGCCTTCCTGCGCGAGACCGGTACCGGGCTGACGGTCCCCGCGGGCGACGTCGAGGCGACCGTGCAGGCGCTCACGCGGCTCGCCACCGACGCGCAGGAGCGACGCGCCATGGCCGACCGGGGGCACCGTCTGGTCACCGAGGAGCTGAACTGGGACGTCGCCGGCCCCCGCTTCGTCGCCGAGCTGACCCGGATCGCCGGGTCGTCGGGGAGCCGGTCGCGGTGACCCAGCTACCCCCGCTGCCCGACCCGGCCCGCGTCAGCATCGTGGTCCCGGCCCGATCCGCCGCGGCCACCGTCGGTGCCGCCATCCGTTCCGCGTCCTCCCAGGGTCCGACGGTGCACGAGGTGGTCGTCGCCTGCGACCCGGAGGACCACCCGACGCGAGCGGCGGTGCGTGAGCTGGCCGCGAGCGACGCTCGCGTCCGTCTCGTGGACGCGCCCGGGGGACGCACCCCGGACGCGTTGAACGCCGCCATCGCGGCCAGCACGGGTGAGGTCGTGGTCCGCCTCGACGCGCACGCGCAGCTCCCGGCGGGGTACGTGGACCGGGCCGTCGCGACGCTACGCCGAACCGGGGCGGGCAACGTCGGTGGGCGTCAGGTGCCGCGGCCGACGCCCGGGTTCGGGGCGGCGGTGGCCGCTGCCATGGCGTCACCGGTCGGCGCCGGGGGAGCGACCTACCGCGTCGGCGGCAGCGAGGGTCCGGCCGACACGGTCTACCTCGGCACGTTCCGTCGCGAGGCGCTCGAGGCCGTCGGCGGGTACGACACGCGGATGACCCGCAACCAGGATGCCGAGCTGAACCTGCGGCTCGTCGCCGCGGGCTACCCGGTCTGGTTCGATCCCGAACTGGCGGTCGATTACGTCCCTCGCCGCGACCCGCGTTCGTTGGCGGGCCAGTACTTCGCCTACGGTCGTTGGCGTCGGCTGACGGCGCGCCTGCACCCCGGTTCGCTGCGTCCGCGCCAGCTGGCGGCACCCGCGCTCGTCGCGGGCCTGGCGCTGGCGGGCGGCGCGGCGACCGTCACGCGCCGTCCGGCCCTGTTGTTGGTCCCGGCGGTGGCCTACGCCACCGGTCTGGCGGCTGCGGGGGCGCAGGCCGCGCCGCGGCCGCGGCTCGCGCCCGCGACGGCGCTCGCCCTCGGGACGATGCACCTGTCCTGGGGGTTAGGCTTCCTGGTGGGCCCACCGCGGAACGCGGTCCCGCTCCCCAGCGCAGCGGACGTCCCGTGACCGACCCTCGCAGCTCGCCGCAGCCGGCCTCGCCGC
>CAYSTY010000178.1:1683-5407 GCA_964433685.1 uncultured Actinomycetota bacterium
CTCGCCGCAGCCGGCCTCGCCGCCGCCGGACGAGGATCGGCTGTTCGCCGACGAGCGCCGCGACGAGGCGGCCCTCACCACCGGTGAACTGCCCCTGCTCACGCGGCTGAACCGGCGTGGCTTCCGGCTGCTGATGCTGGCCGATGCGCTCGCGCTGTACGCCATCGCGGTCGGCACCATGTTCGCCCGGTTCGGTACCGAGTGGCGCGACTACTCGGTACCGATGTACCTCACCTCGTTCGCGGTCGTCGTGCTGCTGTTCATCGCCTCGCTGTACTTCGGCGGCATGTACGAACGTGAGCCGCGGCTCGGTGCCCCGCCAGTGTTCCCGCAGGCGGCACGCCAGACGCTCGCGGCCGGCGGGACCTTCGCCCTGCTGACCTTGGTGCTGACCCCGGTCGCCAACAACCTCGGGCTCCTGACCCAGCGGGCGTTGCCGATCCCGATCATCAACCTCGTGGTGTTGATCGTCGTGGGCGCGCTCGGGGTCGCCGGGACCCGGCGCCTGGCGATGCGCAACCGGACCCTGCGCGAGGGTCCGCCGAAGGTGGTGCTGGTCGGCGACGCGGAACAGCTCCGGGTCGCCCGCAAGCACCTGGCCAGCGACGCCGAACGGGTGCAGGTCGTGGCCGAGCTCGCCGATCCGCGCGACGTGGTCGAGACGGTGCTGCGCACGGAGGCGACCGACCTGGTGCTGCTCGCCCGAGAGCAGCTCGACCCCCTCTACCCGGACGTGGTCGAGGCTCTCGACCACGCCGGGATCACGGTGCTGCTGCGGGTCACCGCTCGCGAGACGATGTTCGGCCTGGAACGTGTCCGCGAGGTGGGTGGTCTGCCGTTCGTGATGCTGCGCTCCCAGACCATCCCGGTGTCGCGGGCACGCTTCAAGCGGCTGTTCGACGTGCTCGTGCTCACCGCGACCGTCCCGTTCTGGTCGCTGCTGCTGGCGGTCATCGCCCTCCACCAGCTGGTGGTCGTCGGCCGGCCGCTGCTCTACCGCCAACGCCGGGTCGGGGCTCGGGGGACGACCTTCGAGCTGATCAAGTTCCGCACGATGGTCCTGGACGCCGAGGCGGTCGGTGGCGCACGGCTGGCCGAGGAGGACGACCCGCGCATCATCCCCGCCTGCCGGTGGGTCCGCGCCACGCGGATGGACGAGCTCCCGCAGCTGTGGAACATCATCCGGGGTGAGATGTCGCTCGTCGGTCCGCGCCCCGAACGGCCGGAGCTCACCGCCGCGTTCGAGGCCTCCATCGCGGGCTACGCCCGACGTCACGAGGTCCCGCCGGGGTTGACCGGCCTCGCGCAGATCCACGGCCGGTACCACACCGACGCCGAGTACAAGCTCGGCTACGACCTGCAGTACCTCGTCAACTGGTCCCCGGTGCTCGACCTGGAGATCCTGGTCCGCACCGCGTGGGTGGTCCTCACCCGCCGCATCTGACCACCGGGGAGGACGGATCGAGCCCCGCCGCAGCGGGGCTCGATCCGTGCCGAGGCGGGGTCAGGGACGTACGACCGGCGCCCGTGCCACGTGGGCGGTCGATCCCGTCCCCGGGGTGCGGAAGGTCAGCACGTCGCTGCACCCGGTCCCCGGGACGGCGACCGCGTGGGCCCGGGTGGTGAAGGTCGTCGGCGCGGGACCCTGCGACAGCAGACGCTCGGCCCCCGTCGACGGGTCGATGGCGACCAGGCGGTTGGCGGTGCCGACGACGAGCTGTCCAGCGACCTGCGTCAGCTCACCCACCTGGCCGGCGGCGCTGTCGGTGAGCAGCGAGGACGTGCCGGGGGCCTGCGGGTTCAGCGACGGCGACACCGTCACCACGCCGCGGGCACCGTCGACGATGGTGAAGCGGACCCCGGCGGTGTTGACACCGTGGACCACGCCGTCGTCGGTGACCGTCAGGCCTCGGACCGATCCGGTGGTCGGGCGGACCTCCCAGAGCTTGCGGCCACGGACGTGGTCGAAGCCGACGACGTACCCGTTCGGGGTGCCGATGACGACGGCGTCGCTGCCCGGCACGGCCGCGAGCGTCAACGGTTCCTGGCTCGCGAGGGTGCTCGGCGAGAGGATCGCGCTGGTGTCGTACTCCCGCGCCGAACTGCCGTCCCGGCGCACGCTGATGATGGCGCCGAAGCCCTCGAAGTCGGACTTGGCGGCGACCACCAACCGGTCGTTGTGCGCGTCGTGGACGATGTCGCGCGGCCGGTTGTAACGGTCCGACCACGACACCACGTGCTGCGCGGCACCGACCTGCCCGCCGGCGCCGATGGTGAAGCTGCGCAGCTCACCGCCGGGGTAGGTCGCGGCGTAGACGGTGGCGCCGACGGCCGTGACGGTCTTGGCCTCGCCGGGCAGGGAGACGTCCTGCGCCGGCCGTTCGGCGCTGGTGCTGCCGGCGCTCGGCAGCGTGTGCACGGTGACCTTGTTGTTGCCCCCGACGATGGCGAAGGTCCGGTTGCCGACGCGTGCGGCGCCGAGCGACTGCGGCCGCTCCGGCGCACGGGTGATCAGGGGCGAGTTCGTCAGCGACGTCGTCGTGGTCTGCGTCGCGTCGGCGGACGGACGGCTCCAGACCGTGCCGCTCGCGGTGACGCCGACGAGGACCGTGCTCCCACCCTGCGCGACGGTGAACATCGATCGGGTGACGTCCGCCGGCACGGGGGTGCTGCGCGGCTGGAGGTTGGCGCCGACCGCCTCGTACAGGCGGGTCGTGCTCGTCCCGACCGCCACCGGGTTGCCCGCCGGGTTCGCCGCGGTGGGTGGCGCGAAACCGGGCCGGGTGAGGATGGGCTCGTCGACCGGGACGCGCCACACCGTCGCGGTGCCGTTCGGCAGCGGGACGGCTGGAGCACCATCGAGCGGGCGCGGCGGGATGGTGTACTCGACCATCCGCGCCCGTTCCTCCTCGGTGGTGAGCACGACGCGCCCCGGGGCGTCGGCGGTCGGCTGTTGCGCCGTGATGCCGTAGATGCCGAAGACGCCGTCCTCGACCCCGCTCGCCCGCGAGCCGAGGCGCAGCGGCCGCGAGCTCCACTCGACCTCACGGGGGCTCGCCGCCGGGTCCCCGGGCACGGCGGGGTCGAGGACGAGCGGGTCGACGACGCGGGCGAGCCCCTGCCCACGTCCGGTGCCGACCACCAGTCCGCTCGGGGTCCACTGCAACGCGGTGATCTGACGTGACGCATCGGTCGTCGGCAGTCCGGTGAGTCGCGCGACCTCGACCTGACCGGCCGCGTCGCCGGTGACCTCCGGCGGGGTGAAGCGGTAGACGACCTCCTGGCGTCCGGTGCCGGCGTAGATCCGGCCCTCGTCGTCGCTGGTCAGGTCCCAGAACTCGCGGCTGGTGAGCGGCAGCCCGTCGTTACCGCGCAGGCGGTTGTCGAGCGGGGTGCTGCCGCCGAGGCCCTCCATGCCGATCGGCTGGAAGCTCGGCGTCCCCCCACCGAGGAGGTCGGCGCGGGGGACCCGGTACAGGCTGTGGGCGTCGCCCGTGCCCCACCGGCCGAAGTAGAGGTGGTCGCCGGCGAGCTCGACGGCCCAGACCCGGGAACCGGAGCCGGGCACGTTGATGCTGCGCAGGACCTCGCGGTCGGAGAGCCGGACGACGACCAGACGTTGGGGACTGAGCGCGTTGGTGAACAGGTACAGCCGGTCGTTGTCGGGGTCGGCGACCGCGCTGTTGACCGGGAAGCCCTGCGTCGCGACGTCGAGCACCTGCGG
>CAYSTY010000179.1:0-5403 GCA_964433685.1 uncultured Actinomycetota bacterium
CGCGCGGACGCAGGATGACCTGCTCGAAGGTCGCGAGGACGTCGCGCTTGGCGGTGGTGTGCATGTCCAGGCTGTGGATGATCGTGTCGCTGCTGAGGTAGTCGACGAGCGCCGCCTTGATGGCGGGATCGTTGTGGCCGTAGTTCAGCGCGCCGGCGCCGGCGAAGAGGTCGAGGTAGCGGGTGCCGTCCTCGTCGGTCAGCCAGCTGCCGCGTGCGCCGGTGAAGGTGGCGGGCCAGGAGCGGCAGTAGCTGCGGACCTCGGACTCGAGGCGGGTGAACGTGTCCACGAAGGTTCCCTCCGGAAGGGTGCGGATCGGTGCAGGTGGGTGGATGTGGGTACGGCGGCACGGGCGCGTCGCGGTGCGCCGGGGTGGACCGGTCAGACGCCGATGGGCCCGATGCGGTGCAGGTCCTCGGGTTCGGCACCGTCGAGCTCGTCCGAGTCGGCCCATCGGCGCACCTCGATCGGGACGTCCAGGTCCCGGGCGAGGGCGTGGAACAGCCGCTGTGAGGCGGTGTTCGACGGGGTGACGGTGGCCTCGACGTGCTCGGCTCCGAGCTCGTCCACGAGGTGGCGCAACATCGTGTGCGCGAGCCCGCGTCCGCGTGCGTGCGCCGCCACGCCGACCTGCCAGACGAACAGCGTCGTCGGCTCGGCCGGCGGTCGGACGCCGAGGACGAAACCGAGCGGGCCGTCGCCGTCCTCGGCGATGGTGCTGCTGGTCGCCCACAGCCGGCTGGCGAGCACGTAGGCGTACGGGGAGTTGACGTCGAGCCCACCGCCGCCGGCCACGAGCTGGTACAGGCTCGGACCGTCACCCGGCGCCAACGGGCGCAACCGGGGAGGGGGCGGGTCGAGGATGGTGGCTCCTGGCACGGGCGGACACGCGAGGTGACCGATCGGCAGCGGACGCGAACGTTGCGAACGCAGCGCTCCGGCGCACCCCCCGCGGTGCGCCAGGTCCGCCTGACCGGTCGTGCGGGTCCGACCGTAACGAGGTCCCCCCCCGGCTCCGCAAGTCAGGACACCGTCCGTGCGGACAGGGTGTGGAGCTTGCTTCCTCGGGCCGGCTCGGGGGTCGCTCGCAGCGCGCCGGACACCGGCGCCGGTGCGCGTCGGCGCTAGCGTCGTGGGTCCCGTACGTCGACCGGAGAGGCACCTCGGTGGGGTTCACGCGCGAGGAGCTCGACAGCTTCCGGGACGCGACCGTGCCGGACCTCGTCGGCCCGCGGCCCCCGCGGCTGGTGTTCGTCGGGATCAACCCGGGGCTGTGGACCGCGGCGACGCAGACGCACTTCGCCCACCCCGGCAACCGCTTCTACCCGGCGCTGCGGCGCGCGGGCATCACCGACCGCGAGCTCGACCGCGTCGCGGGACTGTCCGACGACGACCGTCGGCACCTGCTCGATCGTGGCATCGCGATCACCAACCTCGCCCCGCGTGCCACCGCCAAGGCGTCCGACCTGAACCGGCAGGAGCTGCGCGCCGGTGCCGCCGCGCTGATCGAACGGCTCGAACGGTGGCGTCCCGCCGTGGTGGCCATCGCCGGTGTGACCGCCTACCGGTCCGCGTTCGCACGCCCGAAGGCGCAGGTCGGTCGTCAGGAGGAACCGCTCGCCGGGGCGCAGCTGTGGGTGGTCCCGAACCCCTCGGGTCTCAACGCCCACGAGACGGTGGACAGCCTCGCCGCCGCCTACCGCGAGGTCGCCGCGGCGGCCGGGATCGTCGCCGCCGATCCGCGTCGGCGGTCGACGCCAGCGAGTTCCCGGCCGGGACGACCGTCCGGCCGGGCACCTTCGTAGGTGGAGGACCGCGGCTCGGGCAGACTCTCGGCGGCCGGCGCACGAGCTCCGGTCGACCGTCCCGTCGTGGGAGCTGCGCCGTGTCCGTCCCCGCCGCACGTTCGGTCGCCACCGTCCGCCGCGCGGCGGGCGACGATCTGCCCGTGACGGCCGCGATCCACCACCGGTGTCTGCCGGACGGGCTCTTCGCCCGCCTCGGGACCGCCTTCCTCGCCCGCTACCACGCCACCTTCCGGACCGGACCGGTGGCGATGCTGCTGGTGGCCGAGTCCGACGGCGAGGTGGTCGGGTTCCTGGCCGGGACGGTCGACAACGCCGAGCACTACCGCCGTCTGTTGCGCACCGGTCCCGTGGCGCTGCTCGTCAGCGGTCTGGTGGCGTTGTTCCGTGACCGCCGCCTCGCGGTCGAGTTCGCTCGTACCCGCACCGGGCGGTACGCGCGGGCGGTGCTGCGTCAGCTGCGCTCGCGCGACACGAGCGCCGCCACCGACGAGGCGCCGGTGCGTGGTGGGGGACCGGTCGCCGTCCTGACGCACGTCGCCGTGACCGAGGCAGCGCGGGGCAGCGGCGCCGGCCGTGAGCTCGTCGAACGGTTCGTCGACGAGCTCGGCGGTGCGGGAGCCGCTGAGGTGCGCCTCGTGACGGCGGCCGGCGGCGGTGGCCCCGGCTTCTACCGATCGCTCGGCTGGAGCAGTCGGGGGACCCGCCGCGCCGCCGACGGTTCGTACGTCGAGGAGTTCGTCCGCACCCTGTGAACGCGCTGCCCGTCCGCGAACCCCCACCGTCGTCCGTACCGAGGAAGCCCGTGCACCTGCGACGTCGCCTCGTCCTGCTGGTCGCCGCAGCGCTCGTGGCCGGCTGCGGCGCACTCGGTGGCGCTCCCGAGGAGGCGCAGGGGAGCGCGCCGCCGCCGACCGCGCCCCGTGCCGGCGACCCCGGCGACGATCCGACCACGTCGCCACCGCCCGAGGACGTCGAGAGGTTCGAGGAACCGCCCCGGGACGCGCCGGAGGCGCTCCGGATCCCGGAGGTGCCGGCCGGCTACGAGCTGATCGCGGACGAGACCGGACCTGCCTCCAAGCGGGCTGCCGTCGCGCTCGCCGAGGGGTTGACGACCTACGACCCCGGCGATCGGCTCGAGGACGTGGTCGCACGGGTGACCTCCGACCCCGACCTGATCGCCGAACTGATCGAGGTGGCCGCCCCGCTGCACCACGAGGGCGCGTGGTCGCGCGGGCAGGTGGTCTACCCCCAGCTCGGTGGGCTCGAGCCGCACGCGACGGCGGTCATCACCGTGGTGCGGCAACAGGTCGGGCTCCCGGACGGCACCACCTTCGAGCACACCCGCACGCTGGACGTACGTGTCGACCGCGGTCCGGACGGCGAGTGGCGGACGAGCGCGCTCGTCTCCGCCGGGGGTCACCCGGTCCCGCGGCCCGACGACCTGCACCCCGCGGCGGTGGCCGTCCTCGACGACGACCGGATCGAGCTGCCCGACACCGCCCGGTGGGACATCCACGCCGGCCTGATCGATCCGTCGCTCCTCGAGCTGATGGCCCGGATGGCGGAGCGCACGCCCTACGGCGTCGTCGTGCTGCAGACCGGCCACTCGCTCGAGGTCTTCGGGACCGACCGCACCAGTCGGCACGCCGAGGGGCGGGCGGTCGACCTCTACCGCGTGGGTGACCACCACGTCATCAGCGACCGCGACCGCGGGTCGGACACCTTCCGCCTCGTCGACTGGCTCTACGACCAACCCGAGCTCGCGGAGGTCGGCAGCCCCTGGGCGCTCGACGGCTTCGGCGGACGCTCGTTCAGCGACGAGCTCCACCAGGACCACATCCACGTCGGTGTGCGGCGTCCCGGTGAGCGGGCCAAGCCGCTCACACGGGGTTGACCGGCCTCAGGGGACGATCGGCAGGCCGCCGGCGCCGCCGCCACGCTTGGGGTCCATCGCGTCGAACCCCTCGCCGACGGCCGGGAGGGCGTCGACGGCGTGCTGCAGCGGGTGGAGGAACGGCATCGCGGTGGGATCGAGCTCCTCGCTCGGCGCGAACTCGTCGAGGTCGCCGTCGCCGGTGAACCAGGCCGCCGTCAGCTGCGGCGCGTGCTTGCGGGCGCCGAAGACGACCACGACCGCATCGCGCTCGCCGATCTCGGCCTCGGCCACGAAGCCCCACGCCGGGGTGGAGGTGCCGGTGATCTCGTCGAGGGCGAGCTGGGCGAGGACCGCGTGCCGCTGCTCGTCGTCGTCCGGGAAGCGCGGCAGGGTCAGCAGCCGCGTGCGCTCCGGCGCGGGCAGGACGACCGTCGGCGGCAGCGGGCGGTTCCGCTCACGGACGAGGTCGAGGGCCGCCTCCTGGCACACGTAGCGGAGCTCGTCGAACTGCACGTGCACCTCGTGTGGGGTCGGGCCCTCGACCCTACCGGCGTCTCAGACCGACGTGGTGGCCCCGTCGGCCGCGCTGCTGACGGTGCGGGCGTACTTGGCGAGCACGCCGCGGGTGTAGCGGGGCGGCAGCGGCTCCCAGCCCTCCCGACGGGTGGCGAGCTCGGCCTCGTCGACGAGCACGTCGAGCGCCCGGTTCGGGACGTCGATGCGGATCCGGTCGCCCTCCTGCAGCATCGCGATGGGGCCACCGTCGGTGGCCTCGGGGGCGATGTGGCCGATGCTGAACCCGTGGGTCGCGCCCGAGAACCTGCCGTCGGTCAGCAGCGCGACGGTGTCCCCGAGCCCCGCACCCTTGACCGCCGCGGTCACCGCGAGCATCTCACGCATCCCGGGACCGCCCTTCGGGCCCTCGTACCGGATCACGATGACGTCGCCGTCGACGATCGTGCCGGTGAGCACGGCCTCCATGGCGGCGGCTTCGCCGTCGAAGACGCGCGCCGGGCCCTCGAAGACGTGGTTGTCGGCCGGGATGCCGGCGATCTTCACCACCGCGCCCTCGGGGGCGAGCGTGCCCCGCAGGATCGCGAGCCCGCCGTCCACGTGGATCGGGCGGTCGAGGGGGTGCACCACCTCGCCGTCGGGGGCCGGGACGTCCATGGCCTCGATCTCCTCACCGAGGCTACGGCCGGTGACCGTCAGCGCGTCACCGTGGAGGAGCCCGGCGTCGAGCAGCTCCTTGAGCACCACCGGGACACCGCCGACCCGGTCGAGGTCGCTCATGAAGTAGCGGCCCCCGGGCTTGGTGTCGGCGATGTGCGGGACCCGGCGACCGATGCGGTCGAAGTCGTCGAGGTCGAACTCGACCTCGGCTTCGCGCGCGATGGCGATCAGGTGCAGGGCGGCGTTGGTGGAGCCGCCGACCGCCATCACGACGGCGGTGGCGTTCTCGAGCGCTTCGCGGGTCACGATGTCGCGGGCGGTGATGCCGCGCTCGAGCAGGCCCACCACGGCAGCGCCCGAACGCCGCGCGAACTCGTCGCGCCGCGGGTCGGGTGCGGGAGCCGACGACGAGCCGGGCAGCGCCAGACCGAGCGCTTCGACCGCCGATGCCATCGTGTTGGCGGTGAACATCCCGGCGCACGCACCCTCGGTCGGGCAGGCGGCCTCCTCGATGCGCAGCAGCTCGGCGTCGTCGATCTGGCCGCG
>CAYSTY010000180.1:0-2391 GCA_964433685.1 uncultured Actinomycetota bacterium
AGCTCGGCTCGGCGCGCCAGCACCGTGCCACCGGTTTCGGGCTGGAGCGGACCCGGCCCGACGGTGACGGTGTCGTCGCCGGGACCGGGACCATCGAGGACCGGCCGATCGCGGTCTACGCGCAGGATCGGCGGGTCCTCGGCGGCTCGCTCGGTGAGGCGCACGCCGACAAGATCGCGCGCAGCATCGCGCAGGGGGCCCGCGGGGGCGTGCCGATCGTCGGCATCAACGATTCGGGTGGTGCCCGTATCCAGGAGGGCGTGGCCGCCCTCGACGGCTACGGCCAGGTCTTCAGCGCCAACGTCGCCGCGTCCGGCCGGGTGCCCCAGATCGCGCTCCTGCTCGGCCCGTGCGCCGGGGGGGCGACCTACTCGCCGGCGTTGATGGACTTCACGATCATGACCGACGAGGCATCGATGTTCCTCACCGGACCGCGCGTGGTGAAGGCGGTCACCGGCGAGGAGGTGGACGCACGTTCGCTCGGCGGCCCGGAGGTCCACAGCGAACGTTCCGGGTCGGCGCACGTCGTGGTCGACGACGACGAGCAGGCCTTCGCGGTCGCGCGTGAGCTGCTCGGCTACCTACCGAGCTCCGCCTGGACACCGGCTCCGGTCCTGCCGGTGGAGCAGCCGCCGACGGTCGACCTGCGTGGGATCGTGCCGGTCGACGGTCGCGCCCCCTACGACGTCCGCGACCTGATCCGCGGCGTGGTCGACGGTGGCCGTTTCCTCGAGCTCCAGGCCCGGTGGGCGCAGAACCTCGTCGTCGGTTTCGCCCGCATCGACGGCCGCACCGTCGGCGTCGTGGCCAACCAGGCCCGGTGGCTGGCGGGTGTCCTCGACGGCGCCGCCAGCGAGAAGGGCGCGCGGTTCGTCCGCTTCTGCGACGCGTTCGGCATCCCGCTGGTGGTCGCGGTCGACGTCCCGGGCTTCCTGCCCGGCACCTCGCAGGAGCACGGCGGGGTCATCCGCAAGGGTGCCAAGCTCCTGCACGCCTTCACGTCGGCGACCGTCCCCCGCATCTCGGTGGTGCTGCGCAAGGCCTTCGGCGGGGCGTACATCGTGATGAACTCGCGCGCGATCGGCGCCGACGCGGTGCTGGCCTGGCCCGGTTCGCAGCTGGCGGTCATGGGTGCGGACGGGGCGGCCGACATCGTCTTCCGGCGGGCCATCGCGGCCGAACCCGAACGGCGCGACGAGCTCGTCGCCGGCTACCAGCGGGATGCGATGGACGTCGACGTCGCGGCCCGGCGCGGCAGCGTCGACGAGGTCATCGACCCGCGCGACACCCGGCCGGCGCTGGTGACGTTGCTGCGGTCCCTGCGCGGCGCACGTCAGCCGGGCTTCGTCCACGACAACCTGCCCCAGTGAGCACCAGCGGACCGGGCGTCGCCGACGCCATGGTGCCGGGGACACGCTCGCTGGTCCGACGGTCGCTGCGCCCGGTGCTGCGCCGCTGGCTGCACCTGCGGGTGGAGGGGGCCGAACACGTCCCGGACGACGGCGGGATCCTGCTGGCCTCGACCCACCAGTCGCACGCCGACTCGGTCGCGATCGGGGTCGCGCTGGAACGTCCGGTGCACTTCCTCGGTGACCTGCGCCTGGTCGGGGTGCCCGTCCTCGGGCCGCTCCTACCGCGGATCGGGATGGTCCCCCTGCGGCGCGGCGACGCGGATGCCGGCGCACTGCAGGTCCTGACCGACCTGCTCGCGGACGACCGCGCGGTCGCGGTCTACCCCGAGGGGTCGCGCAGTCGCGACGGGCGGGTCCACCGGTTGCGCAGCGGCGTGGCGCGACTCGCCGCCGCCAGCGGCGCAGCGGTCGTCCCGACCGCGGTCGTGGGCATCTTCGAGGTGTGGCCCATCGGGCGTCGTCCCCGGCTGCGCGGCGGACACGTCACCGTGAGGTTCGGCCCGCCGCTGGCACCGCCGTCCACCGACACCCCCCGGGCCCGCCGGGCGTTCACCGACGAACTGCACGCGGCGTTGGTGTCGCTGTCCGGCTTCGACGCGGCCGCCGACTTCTCCCCGATCGGGGGCGGCCCGTGAGGATCGTCACCGGCTGCGACGTGGTCGACGTCACGCGGCTCGCCGCCGTGGCCGACCGACGACCCGGCTTCGTCGCGCGGGTCTTCACCGACCTCGAGGTGGCCGACTGCACGCGAGGTGGGGTGGCGCTCGATTCGGCCACCGGACGGGCGCGGCTGGCCGCGCGCTTCGCCGCCAAGGAAGCCGCCCGGAAGGCGACCGGTGACCTGCGTCTGCCGTTCCACGCGGTCGAGGTCCGGCGCGACGCCGCCGGCGCGCCGGTCCTCCACCTGCACGGTCGTCCGACGACGTGGTCCTGCTCGCTGTCCCACGACGCCGGCGTGGCGCTGGCCGTCGTGGTGGGC
>CAYSTY010000180.1:2491-5401 GCA_964433685.1 uncultured Actinomycetota bacterium
GTGGTCCTGCTCGCTGTCCCACGACGCCGGCGTGGCGCTGGCCGTCGTGGTGGGCGGCGTCCCGCTGCCCACCGACCCCGCCCCGCTGCCCACCGACCCCGCCCCGCCCACAGATGCCACCCCGCCCACGTCACCTGCCTGAGGAGGCCGTCGTGTTGCTCGCCGGCAAGAAGCTGCTGATCACCGGGGTGCTCGACCCCCGCTCCATCGCCTTCGCGGTCGCGCGGGTGGCGCAGGAACAGGGCGCCGAGGTCGTGCTGACCTCGTTCGGGCGGGCGCGGCGGCTGACCGAGCGCAGCGCCACCCGCCTGCCCGATCCGCCCGACGTGCTCGAGCTGGACGTGACCTCGGAGGACGACATCGCCGCGGTCGCCGCCGACCTCACGGCGCGGTGGGGTGCGGTGGACGGGGTCCTGCACGCGGTCGGGTTCGCGCCGCCGTCGTGCCTCGGCGGTGGCTTCCTCGACGCCCCGTGGGAGGACGTGGCCACGGCGGTCCACGTCTCGACGTACTCGTTCGCCGCGCTCGGCCGGGGCATGCGCGACCTGCTCGCCGCGTCGGACGCGGGATCCCTGGTCGGCCTCGACTTCGACGCCTCCGTCGCGTGGCCGACCTACGACTGGATGGGCGTGGCCAAGGCGGGGCTGGAGGCGGCCTCGCGCTACCTCGCCCGTGAGCTCGGACCGGACGGGATCCGGGTCAACCTCGTCGCCGCCGGGCCGCTGCAGACCGTCGCCGCCCGCAGCATCGACGGCTTCGCCGGGTTCGAACCGATCTGGAAGGAACGCGCCCCGCTCGGGTGGGACAGCACCGATCCCGAACCGGTCGCCCGCACCGTCTGCGCCCTGATGTCCGACTGGACCCCGATGATCACCGGTGAGATCGTCCACGTCGACGGTGGCGTCCACGCCATCGGTGCCGGCTCACGCTGACCCGTGCGGACCGCCCGCGACGGCGGGGGTCGGACGAACAGCCGTCCGATGCACCAGCGCCGTCCTCGCGTCGGGGGTGGACCCTCGACGTCCCGACGACGCCCCGAGGTCCCCGTGCACGTGCCGTTCTCGCTCGACGACCCCGGCGCGTGCACGCGCCTGTCGGTCACCGTGGCACCGGGCGCGGCCGACGACGGCGAGCTCGCCCGCCGGGTCGGTGAGGTCGTGGCGGGGTGCCTCGGCGACCACCGTCGTGACGAGGTGGCCGCCGCGGTCCACGACGTGCTGACGTCGTTGGCCGCGGACGGCCACGACGAGCGCGTCACGTTGCGGGTCCGCCGCCGCGACGACCGCACCGAGGTCGAGGTGCTCGACCCCGACCGCAGTTCGGGCGTGTGCTCGCTGGGTCCGCTGCGCATCGCGCGGGCCCGCGCCGACGAGCTCCTCGAGGAGGTCACCGCCGCGGGCCACCGGGTGCTGCTGACCTACCGGTCGGCCTGACCTACTGGCCCGACCGGCTGGCCCGACCTACTGGCCCGACCTACTGGTCGGAGGCGGCCTTCACCGCGAGCACCGCGCAGGGCGCGTTGAGCAGGATCTCCTGCGCGTTCGAGCCGAGCACCAGCTTGCCCACCGGCGACCGCCGCCGCAGCCCGATGACGATGAGGTCCGCGTCCTGGTCCTCGGCCGCCTTGAGCAGGTCCTGCGAGGGTGAGTTGCCCCGGGCGTACTCGACGAGCTTGTAGGTGATGTCCTCGTCCTCGAGCCGCTGCTCGAGGCGTTCGAACTCCTCGCGGTAGGCGATCACCTGTTCCTCGTCGTCGCGCTCCCCCCCACGCATCGAGTGGACCACCAGCAGCTCCGCGTCGCGCAGGCGCGTCTCCTCGACGGCGCGGTCGAGCGCAGCTCGACCCTCCGGGGAGCGCAGGAAGCCAGCCACGATACGCACGTCGAACCTCTCCTCGTTCGGGGGAAGTGGGAACCTAGTCGGCTCCGGTGCGCGCCCGCCGTTCGAAGCGCCGCGCGCCCGCACGGTGGCTGACTAGCGTGCCGCCCGCGGTCGGCAACGAGCGGCGTGGCCGCCCCGAACGGTGGTGACCCCACCGCGACGGGCGCGACGGCGCGACGGGATCGACCGTGCACGGGCGGGACGCCACGCGGCGTCCCGAGGGAGCCCACAGCTGGGAGCCCGGCGTGACGCGCGCCGGACCGCACCGCCCGACCGGCGGCGCAGGTCGGACCCGCGAGCGACCCGTGGCCCGCGGCGGGAAGCGGCGGCCGGTGGACCCCGGCGGCCCGGGACGACGAGGAGCGGCAGTGAGCGAGCTGCGTGGCAGCGAGGTGCTCGAGGTCATCGGCGACGACGACGGCGCCGGACACGAGGGACTGTTACCGACGAACCGGCCGCTGCGGCTGCTCGATCCCGACGGGACCTACCGGCCGGATCCGGATCTGCCGCTCGACCTCGACGAGGACGGTCTGGTCGCGCTGTACCGACGCATGGCGGTCACCCGCCGGCTCGACCGCGAGGCGATCAACCTCCAGCGCCAGGGCCAGCTCGGGGTCTACGCCTCGTGCCTCGGGCAGGAGGCGGCCCAGATCGGCTCCGCGTCCGCGCTCGCCCAGCAGGACTGGATCTTCCCGAGCTACCGCGAGCTCGGTGCGGCGGTGGTCCGCGGCGTCGAGCCGGGTGGCCTCCTGCACCTGTACCGGGGTACGTGGTTGTCCGACCACGACCCGTACGAGCACAACTTCGCGTTGCTGTCGATCCCGATCGGCACCCAGGCGCTGCACGCCACGGGCTTCGCGATGGGGGCGCGCTTCGACGACAACCCGCTCGTCGCGCTGACCTACTTCGGCGACGGCGGCACCTCCGAGGGTGACCCGCACGAGGCGATGAACTTCGCGGCCGTCTTCGACGCGCCGGTGATCTTCTTCGTCCAGAACAACCAGTACGCCATCTCGGTGCCGCTGTCGA
>CAYSTY010000181.1:0-5399 GCA_964433685.1 uncultured Actinomycetota bacterium
GGCGAGCGCCTTGTGCAGGATGACGTGGGCGCGCAGCACCGTCGACGGTGCGAGCCGCCGGCGGACTCGGACTGGTGCTGCCGGCGGCCACGCGCACCGCACCCCGGCTGACCCCGCTCGCGGCTGCGGGCCTCATCCTGGTCATGCTGCCGGCCGCCGCCTGGCACGCGACCCGGGGCGAGACCCAGAGCATCGTCGGCAACCTCACCGTGGCCGCCCTGCTCGTGTTCATCGTCCACGTGCGCACCCGCGTCCACCCGATCCAAGTCCAGTGAGCAACCAGATCAACACCCCTGGGGCCGTACGCATCGCCGGATGCAGATGTTGGGGCTGCTCACGCCGGGCTGAAGCGGGGACGCTACGTCGCCATGCCCGACGGGTGGTTGGGGCGGTCGCCGGACGACCAAGTCGAGGTGTAGAGGAACCGCTGGCCTCGTATGAGCGTGATGCGGCATTCGATCGGCCGGTCGCCGCTGTATCCGAGACGCCGGACACGCAGGAGGGCCTCGTCCGGCTCGAGTTGCAGCAGTGTGCGGGCGTCGTCGTCGGGGATGAGCGGTTCCAGCGTCTCGGTGGCTGATGTGATGCGGATGTCGGCGCGTTCGTGCAGTTCGTCGTAGAGGGCGGTGTGGGAGAAATCGATGTCGAGGAAGTGGCGGCCGACGTCGGCGGGTAGCCACACACTGTCGAGCGCCAGCGGTTCGTCCCCGGCGAAGCGGAGCCGTTCGAGGCGGACGAGTTCGGCGCGCGGCGGCAGGTCGAGGCGGGTCGCGGCGTCGGGGTCGCGGTCGCGTTCGAGCGCGAGCACCTCGGATCGTTGGGTGAGGCCGCGAGCCTCGACGGACCGGAAGAGGCTGTAGAGCCCCCCGAGCGGCTGAGTCAGCTGCGTGTCGCTGAGGAAGCTGCCGCGCCCGCGGTGCCGTTCGACGAGTCCACGCGCACGCAGACGGCGGACGGCTTCGCGTGCGGTGTGTCTGCTGACGCCGTAGTGCTCGGTGAGTTCTCGGTCGGTGGGGAACCGGTCGACGATGTCGCCGTCGGCGATGCGTCGTTCGAGGTCGGTGAGGACCTGCTGCCACAGGGGCTGGGACGGCCGCTCGTTCTCGGCCACGGTGCCTGCCCTCCGACGCGGATCGACCGGTACGGCCGTCAGCCTACGAGACATCGCTCAGGCGTCGACATGCGGCTCGTCGGCTGCGACCCGGTCGCGGATCGGACGACGCCCCGTAACGTCGCCATGTTCGCGTCTAACTCGGTCGTAGCGCTGCGCAGGCAGGTCCACGAACACAGGTCCGGACCTGGCTCCTGGCAGACGACGCAACTCATGACCAACGCCCCGGCCGGTGCAGGCAACCAACGTCCAGTGACTACGAGCCGGGGCTGGTTCATCAACCGTCTCCGCAACGTAGGTGGGCGGTCCGTCCGCGAACATGGTCGACCGAACGCGTCCGACGCCGTGCTGCGGTCAGCGGCGTCTGACGAGCTTGCGCAACTCCTCGCCCCACAGCACGAGGCTGGCGAGCGCGGCACACGTCAGCCACTGGGCGAAGCTCAGCGGGGTGGTGCCGAACGGGCGGTTGAGCACGGCGAGGTTGACCACGGCGACCTGGAGGACGAACGACAGGCCGATCGCGGCCCATAACCACGCGTTGGTGAACAGGTGGTGGAAGGCGCTGACCCGGCCCGAACGTGCGTTGAAGCAGTTGAACAGCTGCGCGAAGACCAGCGTGGTGAAGGCAGCGGTGCGGGCCTCGGTCAGGTCGCCGCTGCCCTCGACGAACCCGCCCGGCAGGTACAGGTCCAGCGCGAACAGCGAGGCCAGGGCCATGATCAGCCCGACGTAGCCGATGTCGACCATCATGGTGCGGTCGATGATCCGATCGGTCAGCTTGCGGGGCGCCCGCTCCATCACGTCGTCGGAGGGCGGGTCGACGCCCATGGCCAGTGCCGGGGCGGTGTCGGTGAGCAGGTTGATCCACAGGATCTGGGTCGCGAGCAGCGGGACGGCGACCGCCTCGCCCTGCCCCGTCAGGCCGAGCCAGGCAGCGAGCACCACGCCGAGGAACATCGTGAGGACCTCACCGATGTTCGACGACAGCAGGTAGCGCAGAAACTTGCGGATGTTCGACAGGATGGCGCGGCCCTCGCGGACGCCGACGACCATCGTGGCGAAGTTGTCGTCGGCCAGGATCAGGTCGGCCGCCTCCTTCGACACGTCGGTGCCGGTGATGCCCATCGCGACGCCGATGTCGGCCGAGCGCAGCGCCGGCGCATCGTTGACCCCGTCGCCGGTCATCGCGACCAGCTCACCGTCGGCCTGCAGGGCGTCGACGATGCGCAGCTTGTGCTCGGGCGCGACGCGGGCGTACACGGACACGTCCCGCACGGCCTGACGGAACGCCTCGTCATCGAGACGCTCGATGTCGTTGCCGGTCATGGTCCGCGCGTCGGCGTCGGCGATGCCGAGGTCCGCGGCGATCCTCGCCGCCGTGCGGGGGTGGTCGCCGGTGATCATCACGATCCGGATGCCGGCGGCGTGGGCGTGCTCGATCGCTGCCTCGGCTTCGGCCCGGGGAGGGTCGAGGATGCCGACCATGCCGAGCCACACGAGGTCCTGCTCGAGGCGGTCTTCGTCGGTGTCGTCATCCGGTCCGAGGCGCCGTGTCGCGACCCCGAGGGTGCGGTAGGCGTCGCGTGCGAGCCGGTCGACGTCGGCGAGGATGGCTTCGCGCCGCTGGTCGTCGAGCGGCCGGTCCTCGTCCCCGAGGCGTTCGGTGGCGCAACTGGCGAGCAGCACGTCCGGGGCGCCCTTGCTGAACAACGCCCGCCCGCTGCCTTCGACGTCGTCGTGGACGGTCGACATCATCTTGCGCTCGGACGTGAACGGGATCTCGCCGACACGTGGCCGGTTCGTTCGCTCGTCGGCGCCGATGCCGACCTTCGCGGCGCCGACCAGGAACGCGGCCTCGGTCGGGTCGCCCTGGATGTGCCAGCCGTCGTCGTCGTGATGGAGGGTCGCGTCGTTGGCGAGGCTGCCGCCGAGCAGCACGGCCCGCACGGCGTCGGCCAGCGGGGCGTCCGAGGGGTCGTCACCGAGCCGGCGGTCGTCGACGGTGGCGGTGCCCTCGGGGTCGTAGCCGGCGCCGGTCAACTCGACCGCGCCGGAGCCGGTCAGCACACGGCGCAGCGTCATCTCGTTCTGGGTCAGGGTGCCGGTCTTGTCCGAGCAGATCACCGACGCCGAACCGAGTGCCTCGACCGACTGCAACTTCTTGACGATCGCCTTCCGTTTCGCCATCCGTTGGACGCCGAGGGCCAGCACCACAGACAAGATGGCGGGCAGTCCCTCGGGGACGGCAGCGACGGCGAGCGACACGCCGACGAGCAGGACCTCGACGTAGTCCTCGGCGGACTGCAGGTCCGAGGTCAGCAGGATGCCGCCCATCACGACCAGCGCGATCACGATCACGCCGATCCCGAGCGCCTTGCCGACGCTCGCGATCTCGCGCTGCAACGGGGTCGGGTCGTCCTCGGCGGTGTCGAGCAGCCGGGCGATGGTGCCCATCTCGGTGCGCATGCCGGTGCCGGTGACCACGGCCCGGCCGCGGCCGGTGGCGACGGCGGTCCCGCTGAACACCATGTTGCGCCGGTCACCGAGGCTCGCGTCGGCGTCCAGCCCCAGGTCGGCGTCCTTCAGCACGGCCTCGCTCTCGCCGGTCAGCGACGCCTCGGCGACCCGCAGTGTCGCCGCCTCGACCAGCCTCGCGTCGGCGGCGACGGCGTCACCCTCGGCGAGCACCAGCACGTCGCCGGGCACGACGTCGGTGACGGCGATCCGCTGTTCGCGGCCGTCGCGTACCACGCCGGCCGAGGCGGCGGCCATGCGACGCAGCGCCTCGACGGCGGCGTCGGTCCTCGCCTCCTGCACGTAGCCGAGCACCGCGTTGGCGGCGATGATCACGCCGATCACGATCGCCTCGAACGGGACCGACTCACGACCTTCGAGGACCCACACCACCAGCGACACGAGGATCGCCACGATCAGCAGCAGCACGAGCGGGTCGGAGAACTGGGCCAGGAACTTCCGCCACGCCGGCACCGCCTCCTCGCTGTCGAGTTCGTTCGGTCCGTACCGGTCCACGCGGGCGGCCGCCTCTGCCGAGGTCAGCCCGTGGTCGAGGTCGGTGCCGAGCTCGCCGGCGAGTGCGGCCGCCTCGCGGGTCCATGGCGCGACGAGGTCGGGTCCGGTCAGCGGGGCGGTCGAGTCCTGTGCCATGCCGGGAGCTCCTGCGCGGGTCCCAGCCGATCCGGAACGATCGACTGCCGACCCCGGAGCGTACGGCCGTCAGCGCGGAGGCAGCGGACGGACGGGTGCGGGGCCGGTGTAGCGTGAACTCGGCCGCATGATCCGGTTGCCGTCTATCTGTTCCAGGGCGTGTGCCGTCCAACCGATGGCGCGGCTAACCGCGAAGGTCGGCGTGAACAGCGCCGGCGGCAACCCGGCCGCCTCCATGACCACGGCGGCGTGGTACTCGACGTTGACGTCGAGCAGGCGGTCGGGCTTGAGCTCGCGCAGGAACCTCCGGGCGGTGTCCTCTCATCGCCGTCACGTACCGGGACCGGATCGAAGTCGAGCTTCTCCTCCGCGCTGAGGTGGTAGGCCGCTTCGGACCGTCGCGCGAACTCGTAGCCGCCGGTGACGTAGTCGTGTGCACGTGGGTCTTGAAGACCGCGGCCACCTCGAGTTCGTTGACGTCGAGTACGTCGAGCACCCGGTCGATGACGCGCTGAGGATCGATCACGGCGGCCGTCACGCCGTCGTGGACCACATAGCTGCGATCACCGAGCGACGCGGTCCCGATCGTCACGATCTCCATCAGCGTTGACCTTCCCCTCAGCTCAGGTGGCGCCGTGACCGCTCGTGGGCGGACCTGTCGTAGACCAACGCCAGCTATTGTACGGACATTTGACGGTGCATGTCATATGCTGATGGCGCCCGTTCCACCCGTGCGACACGTTGTGCGTCCGACGCAGGCAGGAGACCCCATGAGCGTCTACTCCATGACCGTCACGCTCGACAGCGGACCGGAAGACACCGACCGGCAGGTCCGCGAGGCCCTACAAGCAGAAGGGTTCGGGATCTTGTCCGAGATCGACGTCGAAGCGGCGCTGCGGGACAAGCTCGGTGACGAGATCGGCACGTACAAGATTCTCGGCGCCTGCAACCCACCCCTCGCCAAGCAGGCCATCGAGGCGGACGCCGACATCGGGGCCTTGCTGCCGTGCAACATCGTCATCCGCGCCAACCCGTCCGGTGGCACCGACGTCGTGGCCGCCGACCCGTTGGCGATGCTCGCCCTCGGTTCCGAAGCCCTCGCTCCGATCGCCCAGGATGCTCG
>CAYSTY010000182.1:0-3261 GCA_964433685.1 uncultured Actinomycetota bacterium
CCGAGGTGCGCGCCGGCGCCGTGGCGGTCCGTGACGAGCGGTCCGCGCCGATCGTGCTCGTCGAGGCGCTGGACGCCGGCGAGGCGCTCATCGAGGCGTTGGCTCCGCGGTTGACCGAACTCGCCGGGGACCACCGGGCGATCCTGGTCACCGACGTCGACCGGTTCGACCTCTACCGCGAGCACGATCTGGTGGCGGAGTACGTGCCGCCGATGGACGACCTGCGGCGCTCCTTCGGCGGGTCGGCCGGACGCGTCCGCGCCGAACGTCTCGACGACCTACACCGCTTGCACCGGCCCGACCTGGTGCGACGCCCGATCCTGGGGGAGCAGGGGCCGGCGTTGGTGACCGCGGACGGGCCCGCCGACGCCGCCGGTTGAGCTGCGCCACGCCCGATGGGGGGGTCGTCAACCGCTACGCTCCGGCGTCGCTTCCCCCTTCGTCCCGGAGCTCCACCAGTGTCGTCAGCCGCGCGCAAGTTCGCCGAGGACTCGTGGACGGCCGGGGTCATCGGCCTCGGTTACGTCGGCCTCCCGTTGGCCGAGACCGCCAGCTCGCAGGGCCTGGACGTCATCGGGTTCGACGTCCACCAGGGTCTGGTCGACCAGCTCAACACGGGACGCTCACACGTCGGTGACGTCTCGGACGACGAGCTCGGGAAGGCGCTCGAGCGCGGTGCGGAGTTCACCACCGACGAGTCGCGTCTGGCCGATGCGGACGCGATCTTCATCGCCGTCCCGTCACCGCTCGGGCGCAACCGGCAACCCGACATGAGCTACATCGAGGCGGCCGCCGCCACGATCGAGCGCGTGGTCCGGCCCGGGCAGCTGATCTCCCTCGAGTCGACCACCTACCCGGGGACCACCGAGGACCACCTCGTCCCGGCCGTCGAGCGGGCTGGCCTGACCGTCGACGAGGACGTGTACATCGCGTTCTCGCCCGAACGCGTCGACCCCGGCAACGTCCTCCAGACCCACGACATCCCCAAGGTCGTCGGTGGCGTCAGCTCGAACTCCACCGAGGTCGCCGCGGCCGCCTACCAGCGGCTGGTCGCGAAGGTGCACACGGTCAGCTCGGCCCGGGCGGCCGAGCTGACCAAGCTGCTCGAGAACACCTACCGCGCCGTCAACATCGCGATGGTCAACGAGCTGGCCCAGATCGCGCACGTGTTCGACATCGACGTGTGGGAGGTGATCGACGCGGCCGCGACCAAGCCGTTCGGCTACCAGGCGTTCTACCCGGGTCCGGGTGTCGGTGGGCACTGCATCCCGCTCGACCCGCAGTACCTCGCCTGGCGTGCACGCGAGCTCAAGGCCACCACCCGGTTCATCGACCTGGCCGAGGACATCAACCTCCACATGCCGGAGTACGTCGTCCGCCGGCTCATCGAGCTGCTCAACGACCGGGGGACCGCGCTGAACGGCACCCGCGTGCTGGGCGTGGGCATCGCCTACAAGCCCAACATCGCCGACGACCGGGAGTCCCCGTCGCTCGACGTGGTCCAGCTGCTGGATCGTCGGGGCGCGACCCTCGGTCTGCTCGACCCGCACGTGCCCACCGAACGGCTCGCCCGTCACGGGTTCGCGACGGTCGCTCCCGACGACGACCTGTCGAGCTGGGACGTGGCGGTGGTCCTCACCGACCACGACGCGACCGACTACGAGCACCTCGCCGCCAACGTGGACGTGGTGTTCGACACCCGCGGCGTCTACCGCAAGCTCAAGATCGCCGCGGACAACGTCGTCAGCCTCTGAGGTGGACCTGCCACTGCGTGTGTTGGTGGTGACCACGGTCCACACCCCGCTCGACGCACGGATCCACCACCGTCAGATCCGCGCGCTGCGACGCCGCGGCGCCGCCGTCACCTACGCCGCACCCTGGACCGCGGCGGGCATCCCCGTCAGCGAGGCGGCCGACGGCGTGCGGACCATCGACCTGCCCCGGTCGGTCGGTCGACGGCGGCTGCGGTCGCTGTCGGCGGCGCGCCGGGTGCTCGTGCACGAGGGGCCACGGCACGACGTCATCCTCGTCCACGACCCCGAGCTGCTCCTGGCCCTGGCGGGCGTGCTGCACCGCCTGCCGCCGGTCATCCACGACGTGCACGAGGACACCGCGACCTCGCTGATCGACCGACCTTGGGTCCCCGCCCGGCTCCGTCCCGTCGCGGCCGGGCTGGCGCGGGCCGCGGAACGGTGGGCGGAGGACCACCTCCACCTCCTCCTCGCCGAGCGCAGCTACCAGGACCGGTTCCGCCGCGACCACCCGTTCGTGCCGAACGTCCCGCCGCCACCGCCTGACGAGCCCCCACCCTCCGGCGCCGACCGGGTCGTCTACGTGGGCCGCATCGCCGTCAGCCGAGGTGCACGCCAGCTGTTCGCCGTCGCGGCCGCGCTGCACCACGAGTTCACCTTCGAGTTCATCGGGGAGCCGGACCGTGACGTCGTCGCCGACCTCGAACGTGCGGTGGCGGCCGGGCAGGTGACCTGGCCCGGGTTCGTGCCGAACGACCGGGCGCTCGCCCGCGTCGATGGTGCGCTCGCCGGCCTCTCGCTCGTGCTGCCCCAGCCCAACCACGCCGGGTCGCTGCAGTCGAAGGTGCTCGAGTACCTGTCACGGCGCGTGCCGGTCATCTCCTCGGACCTCCCCGTCACCGGTGCCTTCATCCGTGACCACGACGTCGGGCTGACCGTGCCCGTCACCGAGCGCGGCGCCGACGTCGACGCCGTCGTCGCGGCGATCCGCTCCCTGGCCACCGACCCGGACGCCCGACGCGCCAAGGCGGAGCGCGGGTACCGGCTCGTCGCCGACGAACTCAACTGGCAGGTCGCGGGGGAGCGGTTCGTCGACGAGGTCGAACGCGTGGCGGCCGGGGCGGCCGCCCCCGCCGCGTGACGGAGCTGCCGGCGCTCCCCGAGGACGCCCCCGTCGCGGTGGTGATCCCGGCACGCGCGGCGGCCGGGACCGTCGGCGACGCGCTCCGCAGCGCCCTGGCACAGGAGCCGCCGGTCACCGAGGTCGCCGTCGCGTGCGCGCCGGAGGACACCGCGACCCGGGACGCGGTCGCGCCGTTCGTCCGTGCCGACCCGCGCGTCGTGCTCGTCGACGCGCCCGGGGGGACGACCCCGGTCGCCTTGAACGCGGCCATCGCCGCCACCACCGCCGAGGTGGTCGTCCGCCTCGACGCGCACGCGCAGCTGCCGGACGGCTACGTCGCGACCGCCGTCGACGCGCTCCGGCGCACCGGGGCCGGCAACGTCGGTG
>CAYSTY010000182.1:3361-5393 GCA_964433685.1 uncultured Actinomycetota bacterium
TACGTCGCGACCGCCGTCGACGCGCTCCGGCGCACCGGGGCCGGCAACGTCGGTGGACGGCAGGTGCCGGGGGCGACGGCCGGGTTCGCGCGGGCTGTGGCCGCGGCCATGGCGTCCCCCGCCGGGGCCGGAGGCGCCGCCTACCGCACCGGGTCGAGCGCCGGTCCCGCCGACACGGTCTACCTCGGCGTGTTCCGGCGCACCGCGTTGGAGGCCGTCGGCGGCTACCACCCGGGCATGCTCCGCAACCAGGACGCCGAGCTGAACCTCCGCCTGGCCGGTGCCGGTTTCACGGTCTGGTTCGAGCCGTCCCTGGCGGTGGCCTACCAGCCTCGGGGGTCGGTGCGGGCGCTCGCGTCGCAGTACCTCGCCTACGGCCGGTGGCGGCGGGTCACCGCCGGGCTCCACCCCGGCTCGCTCCGCTACCGGCAGCTGGCCGCGCCGGTGCTCGTCGCGGGCCTCGTCCTGACGGTCGTCGTGGCCGCGCTCACCGGGTGGTGGTGGCTCCCGGCGCTGGCCGCGGGCGGCTACATCGTGGGCCTGCTCGCGGCGGGCGGGCACGCCGCCAGGTCGCTCGCGCTGGCGCTGCCGACCGCCGTCGCGCTCGGGACGATGCACCTCGCCTGGGGGTTAGGCTTCCTGGCGGGGCCGCCGCCCGGTGCGCCGGCCCCGCGCCGTACCTCGGACGACCGGTGACCGATCACCTCTCGACGCGACCGGACGGGGCCCTCGACGGCGACCCGACGGGCGAGCTGCCGCTGTTGACGCGCCTCAACCGGCGCGGCTTCCGGCTGATCATGCTCGCCGACGCGCTCGTGCTCTACGCGGTCGCCGTCGGCACCATGCTGGTCCGCGAGGGCCTGTCGTGGCCGACCTACCCCGTGCCGATGTACCTGGTGTCGTTCGCCGCCGCGACGGCCCTGTTCGTGGCCACCTTGTACTTCGGTGGCCTCTACGAGCGCGAACCGCGGCTCGGCGCACCCTCGGTGCTGCCGCGGGCGGCCCGCCAGACGCTGGCGGCCGGCAGCACCTTCGCCCTCCTGACCCTGGTGCTCACCCCGATCGCCAACGAGCTCGGCCTCACCACCCAACGGGCGCTGCCGATCCCGATCACCAACCTCGTCGTCCTGATCGTCCTGGGGGCGGTCGGGGTCGCTGGCAACCGGTTGCTCGCCGCCCACGTGCGCACCCGACGGGAGGGGCCTCCGAAGGTCGTCGTGGTCGGTGCGGCCCGCGAGCTGCGGGTGGCGCGCAAGCACCTCGCCTCGGACGACCAGCGTGTCCGGGTCGTCGCCGAGCTCACCGACCCGCGACGGGTGGTCGAGGAGGTGCTCCGCACCGAGGCCACCGACGTGGTCCTCCTCGCCCGTGAACACCTCGATCCCCTCTACCCGGACGTGGTCGAGGCGCTCGACCGCGCTGGCATCACGGTCCTGCTGCGGGTGACCGCGCGCGAGACGATGTTCGGGCTCGAACGGGTGCGCGAGATCGGCGGGCTGCCGTTCGTGATGCTGCGCTCCCAGACGATGCCGGTCTCACGCGCCCGGTTCAAGCGCTTCTTCGACCTCTCCGTCCTGGTGGTGGCGGCTCCGCTGTGGCTCCCGCTGCTCGGGGTGATCGCCACCTACCAGCTGATCGTGGGGGGCCGGCCGCTGCTGTACTGGCAGGACCGCGTCGGGGTCGGCGGTGTGCCGTTCCGGATGGTCAAGTTCCGCACGATGGTCCCCGACGCCGAAGCCGTTGGTGGCCCGCAGCTCGCCGACCACGAGGACCCGCGGATCATCCCGGCGTGCCGGTGGGTCCGTGCGACCCGCATGGACGAGCTGCCTCAGCTGTGGAACGTGCTGCGCGGCGAGATGTCGCTGGTCGGCCCGCGCCCGGAGCGCCCGGAGCTGACGGCCGGGTTCGAGCGCTCCATCGCCGGGTACGCGCGCCGTCACGAGCTCCCACCGGGGCTGACCGGCCTGGCCCAGATCCACGGCCGCTACCACACCGACGCCGAGTACAAGCTCGGCTACGACCTGCAGTACCT
>CAYSTY010000183.1:0-5374 GCA_964433685.1 uncultured Actinomycetota bacterium
CTCGACCAGTGGAAGGCGCACTCGTTCTACATCTCGCGCTACCCCATGGGCCGTGAGGCGACCCTGTCCTACCCACAGCTGGACGTGCGGTTCACCAACGACTCCGGTGCGCCCGTGGTGGTGCGTGCCAGCTACACCTCGACGTCGGTCACGGTGTCCTTCTACGGCCGCCCGATCGCATCGCGGGTGAGCGCCAGCCACGGCCAGCCCTACGACCGCCGGCCGGCCACGACCCAGACCCGTACGACCTCGGAGCTGCCGGCCGGCCGGACCCGCACCGTCCAGTCCCCCGGCAGCGGCGGCTTCAAGGTCCAGGTCGTGCGCCGGGTCGAGCTGCGCGACGGCGGCACCGACGAGCAGACCATCACCACGACCTACCTGCCGCAGAACGGGATCGTGGAGCGCGGGACCGGCTGACCGCCGCCCCGGAACCGTCGGTCAACGGTCGCCGGGCAGCACCCGCCGCGTCGACGCGGGCGGTCGACCCCACAGACCGCGGCCGGAGCCGACCGGAGGACCGCCGCCGACCACCCGCAGGAGCGGACGGTCCCAACGCCCCCCGGGTGCCGCCACCCAGCCGGCCAGCTCCGCGACGAAGCGCTCGCCGGCGTCGATCCGTGGCGCGAGACGCGCCGCGACCGCCCGGTCGAGGTAGCCGAGCCGCCACGGGGTCGCGTCGGCGGTCCAGACGGCGACCGCGTACGGGTCGCGCGGGTTGTCCGGCTCGCGGACGAGCGTCGCAGGCGCACCCGCACGCGGCCGCTGCGCACCGGGCGGCGCCGCGGCGAACAGGTGCCCCCGCACCGGTGTCCGGAAGTCCTCGGCCAGCGGGTGCGGGGCACGGCGCAGGCGCCCGGCAGGTGGCCGGACGGGGTCGAGGCGGCGCGAGGAGGTCACGTGCGGGAAACTACACCGGTGTCGTGACACCCCTCCCCGAGCCGGGGTGCGCCACCGGGTCGGGGCGCGTCCGTTCACGCCCGGGACGCGGCGAACGCCTTCCGGGCGCGGTCGGCCTCGTCGCAGTCGTCCTGCCGCAGGCAGCTGCGGCACCACAGACCACCGCGGATGGTCGGCGTCGCATCCCCGGCCCGCGCCGCCGCGAGCCGCGCCGCCTGCCGGACCGCGTCGGCGACGCGCCGGACGGTGGCCTCCAGGGTCGCCACGTGCAGGTCCTCGGACTCGGGCCGGCCCTCGGCGACGTAGAACGTCGCCCAGCGGAAGGGCAGGCGCCCGGTCGCGAGAGCCACCAGGAGCGCGTAGAAGCGGACCTCGGCCCGGTCGTGGTCCGAGCGGGGCACGCCCGTCTTGAAGTCGACGACCAGCGCGCGGGCCCGGTCGTCGCGGCGGCGGCTGTCGACGAGCAGGTCCAGGGTGCCCTGGAGTCGCACCAGCCCGCCGGCGAGCTGGACGTCGAACCGCTTCTCGGTGCGCAGGTCCACGGCGTGACGCGGCAGGTCGGGCCACACCTCCCGGAACGTGGTCAGCAGGACCGCGACCTCGCCGCGCAGGCGGTCCGCGTCGGCGCGCGGGCAGGTGTTGAGCCAGGCGCTGATCGAACGCGGGTCGCCCGGTGACCTGGCCGCGAGCTCCCGCCACGCCGCCGCGACGACCACCGCGACCGGGGCGGCGGCGTCACCGTCGAGGTGGCGTTCGATGGCCTTGTGGGCGAGCGTGCCCCGGACGTTGGCCTCCGTGTGCTCGAACGGTGCCGGGTCCAGCGCCCAACCGTCGCAGGCGAGCCGGTCGAGCCGGGTCTTGGTGACCACCAACTGCTGGCGGCCGGTCGAGGTCGCGGCGGCGGCGAGGTCGTCACCCAGCTCGGCGAGGGCCGCTTCCAGCCGCTCGCGGAGCGCGGCGACCGCGTCCGGCGCGGGGGTCGGCCGGGGCTGCTCCCAGCCGAACAGGACCCGCCGGAGGTGGTCGCGAGCGGGGGCTGAGACGTCGGTCGGGGGCGCCGTCACGGGCCCGCCAGTTGGCGCAGGTCCGCATCCGGCAGGTCGGCGGGGACGAACGCGCCCTGGAACTCGAGGACCGGCACGCCGCCGATGCCGCGCTGGCGCGTGGCCAGCATGCGTCGGCGCGCTCCCACCCGGGCGGTCCGGTCGCCGAGCGCGGTCCCGACCGCGTCGGTGTCGAGACCTGCGACGCCGGCGAGGCCGGTCAGCGCCGCGTCGTCCCCGAGGTCCACGTCGTCCTGCCAGTAGGCGCGCAGCACCGCCTCACGCCACGCGCGTCCGAGGCCGTCGGCTTCGGCGAGCTCGGCCACGAGGTGTGCGCCGAGGGTCGGCGGTCGTCGTGAGGGATGCCGGACGGGGAGTCCGAGCTCCGCGAGCCGCGGGGCGACCCGCTCGAGCTCGGTGAGCTGGTCCAGGGTCAGCCCGATCGCGACCTCGAGCCCGAGCACGTCGATGCCCTGGAAGGCGACCAGTCCGCCCGCGTCCGCGATCCGGTGCAGGCGGAGCACGGCCACCGCGGCGGCCGGGCTGGTGAAGTCGTGGTGGAGGATGAGCACGCCGCCAGGGTAGGTCCCACCCGCGACGTGCTCGGCGACCGGGGACGGACGGCCTGTGGACGACCACCGGTGACGTCGGGTTGGCTGCGCGCACCAGACCTTCGAAGGGGAACCCCGTGGACCGTGATGCGACCGCCCGACAGGTCCGGCTGCTCGGGGACGTCCTCGGCCGGACCATCGCCGAGATCGAGGGCGAGGAGCAGCGCGAGGTGGTCGAGGAGGTGCGGGCCCTGGCCAAGGCCTACCGCGGCGGTGACGCGTCGGCCGGTCAGCGTCTGACCGACCTCGTCGCAACGATGCCCACCGCCCAGGCGCGCGTGGTGGTCACCGCCTTCGCCGCCTGGTTCCGGCTGGTCAACCTCGCCGAGGACCAGGGGCTCGTGCGTCGTCTGCAGCGGCTGCGTCGCGAGAACGAGGACACGGGTCAGCCGTTCCCGGAGACCCTGCACGCCGCCGTGGCCCGTTTCGCCGAACGAGGCCTCGATGCCGAGCAGGCCCGCGCCGCGCTCGAGCAGCTCGCGGTCCGTCCGGTCCTGACCGCGCACCCGACCGAGGCCAAGCGGCGCACGACCCTGACCAAGCTCGGGCGCGTCGCCGATGCCCTGCGCCGCCTCGACGACCCCGTCCTCACCCCCGAGGACCGCAGCGCGACCGAGCGCTTCCTGGCCGAGGAGGTCGCGTCGCTGTGGCTGACCGACGAGACGCGGGTGCGCCCGCCGACGGTCATCGACGAGGTCCGCAACGGGCTCTACTGGGTGGACGCGGTGCTCTTCGACCTCGTGCCGCGCCTCTACCGCGACCTCACGGGAGCCTTCGCGGCCGTCTACCCCGACGCGCCACCGCTCGATGCCGGACGGTTCCTGCGCCTCGGGTCGTGGATCGGCGGCGATCGTGACGGCAACCCCAACGTGACCGTGGACGTCACCGAGGCCACCTGGCGCGAGCAACAGGTGATGTCGATCCGGCTGCTGCGGCGCTCCATCGACCGGCTGCACGCGCACCTGTCGGTCAGCGAACGACGCGGGACCTCACCCGAGCTCGCCGAACGGCTCGAGGCGTTGCGCAGCGCCCACCCCGATGCCGCCCGGGACATCGACCGTCGCTACCCGCAGCAGCCGCACCGTCAGTTCCTCGCGCTCGTCTACCAGCAGCTGCTGACCACCGAACGGCACGCCGGTCGGACCTGGCGTGCGGACCGTCGGACCGTGCCCGAGCGCTACACCTCGGCGGAGGAGCTGCTCGTCGACCTCGCCACCCTGCGCGCCTCGTTGCGGTCGGTCGGAGCCCGTGCCATCGCCGATGGCCGGATCGCCGACCTCGAGATCCAGGCCCGCGTCTTCGGCTTCCACCTGGTGACCTTGGACCTGCGCCAGCACGCCGGCCGGCACCGAGCCGCGCTCACCGCCCTGTACCGGCACTACGGGGAGGTCGAGGACTACGGGGCGCTCCCCGAGGACGAGAAGGTCGCCATCCTCGAACGTGAACTGGTCGGTCCCCGGCCGCTGACCCCGGCTCTGCTCGACCTCGACGAGGACAGCGAGCAGACCTTCGCGCTGTTCCGGCTCCTGCGACGCGCCCACGAGCGCCTCGGCCCCGCGGCCTGCGACGCCTACGTCATCTCCATGACCGAGCACGTCTCGGACGTCCTGGCGGTCCTGGCCATGGCTCGGGACGCCGACGTCGCCGACGGTCTGGACATCGTGCCGTTGTTCGAGACCGTCGACGACCTCCACCGTGCGCCGCAGGTCATGACTGCCCTGTTCGAGCTGCCCGCCTACCGCGACCACCTGCGGCGCCGCGGCGACCACCAGCAGGTCATGATCGGGTACTCCGACTCCAACAAGGACGGCGGCTACCTCGCCGCGACCTGGCAGCTGCAACGCGCCCAGCGCGAGCTGGCCGCGCTCGCCGACGCGCACGGCGTGACCTTGACCCTCTTCCACGGGCGTGGCGGGTCCATCGGTCGTGGTGGCGGTCCCGCGAACGCGGCCATCCGCGCCCAACCGCCCGAGTCGGTGCGCGGTCGCATCAAGCTCACCGAGCAGGGGGAGGTCATCGCGGCCCGGTACCGCGACCGCGTGCTCGCCCACCGCCACCTGGAACAGATCGTCTCGGCGACCTTGCTGACCTCCCTCCCCGACCGGCCACCGAGCACCTCCGCCCGGGTCGACGAGGTGCTCGACGCCTGTGCCGAGCTCGCACGGGACGCCTACCGGACGCTCGTGCACGAGACGCCGGAGCTGGTCGCCTACCTGCACGAGGCCACGCCGCTCGACGCCGTGGCGGAGCTCAAGCTCGCCTCCCGGCCCGCCCGACGTGCCGCCGGCGCCGGCATCGGCGACCTGCGTGCCATCCCGTGGGTGTTCGGCTGGACCCAGTGCCGGGTCCACCTGCCGGCGTGGTACGGCGTCGGGTCGGCCTTCACGACCTGGGCGAGCGACGACGAGGCCCGCTGGCAGGAGCTGGCCGAGCTGTACGCCGACTCGCCGCTGTTGCAGGTCACCCTCGCCAACGTCGGGATGGCGCTGGCCAAGGCCGACCTCGCCATCGCGGCCGACTACGCCAGCCTCGCCCGCCCGGAGGTCCGCGACGCGGTGCTCCCCGAGCTGCGCGCCGAGCACGACCGGACCGTGGACGCCATCCGCCGGATCACCGGGAGCGGACCGGCCGAGGACGACCAGGAGCTACGCGAGGTGCTGCGGCTGCGCGACCCCTACCTCGATCCGCTCCACGCGCTCCAGGTGCGCCTGCTCGGGCGTCTGCGACGTGAACCGGACGCCGAGGGGGCGGATGCGGTGCGCGACGCCGTGCTGATCGCGACCAACGGCATCGCGGCGGGCCTGCGCAACACCGGGTGACGGT
>CAYSTY010000184.1:0-5357 GCA_964433685.1 uncultured Actinomycetota bacterium
CGAGCGACCGGTCCCGCAGCTGACCGGCGAGGTCGTCGCCGAGGGCGTCGGCCATGACCTCGAAGCTGACGTTCTCGTCGTGCTCGCCCTCCTCGGCCTTGGTGGCCGGGGTGAAGATGGGCTCGGGGAGGCGGTCGGCCTCGACCAAGCCGCCCGGCAGCGCGATGCCGCAGACGGTGCCGTCGCGTTGGTACTCCTTCCACCCCGAGCCGACGAGGTAGCCGCGCACGACGCACTCGAACGGGACGATGTCGACCTTCCGGCACAGCATCGACCGGCCGGCGAGCCGCTCGGCGTCGGCCGGGTCGAGCTCGACGGGCAGGTCCGCGAGGTCGGTCGAGACGAGGTGGTGCGGCAGGTCCAGCCGGTCGAACCAGAACCGCGAGACCGCGGTCAGGACCCGACCCTTGTCCGGGACCGGCGTCGGGTGGACCACGTCGTAGGTCGAGACGCGGTCGGAGGCCACGAGCAGCAGGTGGTCGTCGTCCACCTCGTACAGGTCGCGGACCTTGCCCGACCGCAGGTGGGTCAGGCCACGGACATCGGTGTCGGCCACGGGTTCCTCGACGGTCGGCGGGCGGGGCGCGGCCCGGCACGGTGCGCGCGACCGGGGGCGGTGCGGCGGCGGGGCGTCGGGCCGGCGCGAACCTAGCGGTGTGCTGCGGCGTCGAGGTCGTCCGGGGTGTCGATGTCCCGGGGCCGCCGACCGGCGACCGGGATCTCGACGACCGACAGCGTCGCGAGCAGGTCCCGGGCGCCGCGGTCCCCGGTCACGGCACGGAGCTGGTCGAACACCGCACGTCGGAAGCCCACCGGGTGGCCGGCGGCGTCCTCGTAGCGGGCGCGGACGGCGTCGGCGCTGCCGGCTCGGACCGCGGCGGCGACCCGGTCGATCGCCTGCGCGGGGACCTGCGGTTCGTCGGCGAGGAGCACGACCACCCCGACGGCACCGGCTGCCTCGGCGCTCACGACCCCCGCCCGGAGCGAGGTGGCCTGGCCGGCGGCGTGGTCGGCGTTCACCACGACCTCCAGCTCGCCGCCGGCACGTCGTGCCGCGGCCGTGACGGCATCGCCGTCGTGACCCACCACGAGGTGGACCGCATCGACGTGGTCCGCCGCCAGCGCGGCCGTCACGACCCGGGCGACCAGGGGCTGCCCGTCGAGCTCGGCGAGCTGTTTGGTCGTGCCGAACCGGGACGCCGAACCTGCGGCCAGCACCACCGCGACCACCGGCTGCCTAGGCTCCGGGGCGGCGGAGCGGGAGGTAGGGGTGTGAGCGAGCGACGGACGGCGGCCGTGGTCACCGCCAGCGACGGGGTCAGCACCGGTCACCGGGAGGACGTCTCGGGCGAGGCGGTCACCGAGCTGCTGACCGACCACGGCTGGCTGGTGGTGCGCCAGGAGGTGGTCCCCGACGAGCGGTCGCGCATCGCGGCGCTGCTCGCGGCGCTCGCCGACGAGTCCACCGTCGCGCTGGTGTGCGTCACCGGCGGCACCGGGTTCGGACCGCGTGACGTCACCCCGGAGGCGACCCGGGACGTGTGCCACCGTGAGGCGCCGGGGCTGGCGGAGGCCATGCGCGCCGCGGGTCGCGCGTCGACCCCGATGGCCGACCTGTCGCGCGGGGTGTGCGCCATCCGCGGCGGGACGTTGATCGTGAACCTCCCGGGGAGCCCGCGCGGTGCGACCGAGTCCCTGACGGCCGTCCTCGGGGTCCTGCCCCACGCGGTCGACCTGCTCGCCGGTGACACCGTGCACCGCGGTGGGGCCCCCGCGCCGAGCGACGCCGACGAGCCGGCCGACGCGCCCGCTGACACCGCGGCGGACTGACGGCCGGCGGTCACGCGGCTCAGCCGTCCCGGCGGCGCCACCACACCAGCAGCGCGATCACCACGGCGGCGACGGCGACCGGGATGAGGCGCTTGCGCATCGCGCCGCCGGCGACCTCCATGAGGTCGAGCGCGTCGGGCTCCTGCGCCGGCGGCGGGATGCGTCGCGGCCCGGACGACGTGGCGGCACCGGTCGTTGCGGCGGCTCCGGCGTCGGGGCCCGGGACGACGTCCCCTGCGGCCGGCGCCGGTGTCGACGGCGGTAGTTCGGGGTCACCGTCACCGTGCTCGTCCTGCTCGATCATCTCCTCGAGCCGTGCGGCGAAGGTGTCGATCAGCTTGGTGCCGACCTCGCCCATGACGCCCCGGCCGAACTGCGCCGGCTTGCCGGTGATCTTCAGGTCGGTGGTCACGGTCACCTTGGTCCGCTCGGCGTCGAGCTCCTCGAGGTCGGCGGTGACGTCGGCCGCCGCGGTCCCCGTCCCCCGCGTCTCCTTGCCCGTCGCCGCGATCTTCGCGTGCTTGGCGTCGGCGTCGAGCTCGGTGATCTCGGCGGTGCCGCGGTAGATCACCGTCACCGGCCCGACCTTGACCTTCACCTTGCCGGTGTAGGCGTCGCCGTCGACCTCCTCGAGGGTGGCACCCGGCAGGCACGGGGCGACGCGTTCGAGATCGGTGAGGATCTCGAAGGCCCGGTCGACACCGACCGGGACGGTGAACTCGTTGACGAACTCCACGTGCTTCTCCTCGTGCCGGACGGGCCGGCGTCAGGTCCGAGCGAGCTGATCGCGCTCCCGGTGGATCGGGCCGTCGGTGTCGGTCAGGCGAGCACCGGACCCGCCGTGCCGTTCGAGCAGGATCTCGGCCGCGATGGAGACCGCGGTCTCCTGCGGGGTCCGGGCCCCGAGGTCGAGCCCGATGGGTGAGCGCAGCCGTGCGAGCGACACCTCGTCCACACCGACCTCCCGCAGCCGCCGGAGCCGGTCCTCGTGGGTCCGACGGCTGCCCATGACACCGACGTAGGCAGCGTCCGTGCGCAGCGCCACCTCGAGGACCGGGACGTCGAACTTCGGGTCGTGGGTCAGCACGCAGATGACGGTGCGGGCGTCGACGTCGGTGCCGGCGAGGTAGCGGTGCGGCCACTCGACGACGACCTCGTCGGCGTCGGGGAACCGTGCCGAGGTCGCGAACCGGCCGCGGGCGTCGCACACCGTGACGTGGAAGCCGAGGAACCGGCCGACCGACGCGACCGCGCCGGCGAAGTCGATGGCACCGAACACCAGCATCCGGGGGCGCGGCGCGAACGAGGCCACGAAGACGCCGACCTCGTCGATGCGCCGTTCCCCGTGGGGGCCGTAGTGGCGCATCCCGGTCGCACCCTGCTGGAGCATCCCGCGTGCGTCGGCGGTCACCGCGTGGTCGAGCCCGTCGTCGCCGGTGGTCCCGGCCACCTCGTCGGGGTGGACCACCAGCGTCGCCCCGGCTCGGTCACCGTCGACGACGACGGCCACGGCGACCGGCGCGTCCAGCGCCACGTCACGGGCGAGCGCAGCGAGGTCGAGGTCGCCGGGTGCGAGCGCGCGGACGAGGACCTCGATCGTCCCGCCGCAGGTGAGCCCGACCGCGAACGCGTCGTCGTCCGAGATCCCGTACCGGACCCGCTGGGGCACCCCGGTGTCGAGCACCTCGGTCGCGACCTCCACGACCGCACCCTCGACGCACCCGCCCGAGACGCTGCCGAGGACGGTGCCGTCGGGGTGGACGGCGAGGACGGCGCCGGCCGGCCGTGGTGCGCTCTGGGACGTCGCGACGACGGTCGCGAGCGCGAACCGCGTGCCGTCCGCCTGCCAGCGTCGCAGGGTCTCGAGCTCCTCACGCACCGTGCCACCTCCCGGCTCCGCCGCCGACGGTACGTCGCTTCGGCTCGCCCCGCACCGGTTCCGTCGACTCCACGCCGGCCACCACGCGCGCGAGCCGTTCGAGCGCCGCGAGCGAGTGCCCCTCCACGAGGTCGTCGCAGTGCGGCAGCGCCGCCGCCATCCCCGCCGCGGTCGGGGTGAACCCGGGCCGGCCGGCGCGGGGGTTGGCCCAGATCACCCGGTGCGCGAGCCGGCCGAGCCGGGCGGCCTGCTCGCCCAGCAACGTCGCGTCGCCGGTCTCCCACCCGTCGGACAGCACGATCACGACCGCGCCCCGTGCCGTGCCCCGCTGGCCCCACAGGTCGAGGAAGCTGCGCAGGCCCTCACCGAGCCGGGTGCCACCGGACCAGTCGGGGATGGCCGCCGCGACGGCCCGCATCGCGGTGTCCGGGTCGCGGTGCGACATCGATCCGGTGACGCGGGTCAGTCGTGTCCCGAGCGTGAACACCTCGGTGTGGCCGTTCGCCCGACGCGTCGCGACGTGCGCGAACCGCAGCAGCGTGTCCGCGTAGCCGGCCATCGACCCGCTCACGTCGACGAGGAGGACCACCTTGCGCGGCCGCTTCCTCGGCGCCTGACGGTGGAGACGGCCGACCTCGCCACCGGCTCGCAGCAGGGCGCGGACGCTGCGGCGCCGGTCGATGGCACCCCGACCGGCGGGGACCCGACGGCGGGTGCGTCGCTGTTCGCCGGGCAGCGTGAACGCTGCGAGCAGGCGGTGAAGCTCACGTCGCTCGCGATCGTCGAGGTCGCTGACGTCCCGCTGGCGCAGCTGCTCCTGACGGGAGGCGTGCCGGGTCACCGCGCGACCCTCGACGACCGGCGTCGCGTCGTCCTCGGCGTCGCCGACGGTCGCACCGATGGCCTGCGGTCCGAGCCGGACCTGACGACGAACGATGGGACGGCCGGTGACGGCCTCCCCGGAGAAGAAGGCCGCGAACACGCGGTCGTAGCGGTCGAGGTCGTCGGGGCCCGCGCACAGGGTCAGCCGTCCGGCCCAGTAGACCCGTGCCCGGTCGTCGGCGCCGAGGCAGCCGAGGGCCGTGACGAAGGCGTGCACGCGATCCGGGGTGGCAGCGACGCCGGCGGCGCGGAGGGTCCGGGCGAAGCCCACCGCCGAGCGTCCCAGGTCCGGTCGAGGTGCCGCGCCCGGGTCAGCCACCGGCGGCCGCCCGCACGATGAGGTGGGCGACGTCGGCGGTCCGCACCCGTTCGAGGTCCTCGCGGAACTTGAGCACCGAGCCGAGCGTCGCGGCGGCACGGTCGGCGTCGAGGGAGTCCGCGCCGAGGGCGACGAGGGCCTGGGTCCAGTCGAGCGTCTCGGCCACGCCGGGTGGCTTGAGCAGGTCCTGGTCGCGCAGCGCGTGGACCGCCGCGGTCACCTCGCGGGCGAGACGCTCGCCGACGCCGGGCAGGCGCGTGCGGACGATGGCGACCTCACGTTCGAAGCTCGGGTGCTCGACCCAGTGGTAGTAGCAGCGGCGCTTGAGCGCGTCGTGGACCTCGCGGGTGCGGTTGGAGGTCAGCACGACGACCGGAGGCTGGGCGGCCCGGATGGTGCCGAGCTCGGGGACGGTCACCGTGACGTCGGAGAGGACCTCGAGCAGCA
>CAYSTY010000185.1:0-101 GCA_964433685.1 uncultured Actinomycetota bacterium
CGCGCAGGACCGCGTCCGGTCCCGCCAGGCGGGTCAGCTGCTCCTGGGCGGTCGACCTGGTCGCCGAGTGGTCGAGGTCGTCCGCCTCGGAGGCGGTCGCG
>CAYSTY010000185.1:201-5316 GCA_964433685.1 uncultured Actinomycetota bacterium
GCGGTGTCGGTCGCGGCGGTGTCGGTCGCGGCGGTGTCGGTCGCGGCGGTGTCGGTCGCGGCGGTGTCGGGCACGGGGAGCTCCTCGTCGGCGTCGATGGTGCCCGACCGCAGCGACATCGCCGTCCCGTCGGCCGCGACGGCTGTGGACGAGCGCGCGACCGGACCGAGGTTCGCACCGTTGCTCCTCGGGCGCGGTGGCCGCCCCGGTGACCGCTCGTAGGTTCCGCGCCCCACTCGGGGGACCATCGAACAGGGAGCACACGCGCATGCTGCGCCGATCCACCGTCGTCTCGCTCGCCGCGGGCCTGGTGCTGAGCACCGTCGCCCTGCCGGTCACGGCGCAGACCGCAGGCTTCACCGACGTCGCGCCGGGCAGCACCCACGCGGAGACCATCACGCGTGCGGTCGAGCTCGGCCTCCTCCAAGGGACCTCGGCCGACACCTTCCGTCCCGGTCACCCGCTGACCCGCGCCCAGGCCGCGACGATCCTGGCACGCACCCTTGACCACCTCGGGGTCGAGCTGCCGGACCTCGACGGCGCGCCCACGTTCACCGACACGCGACCACCGCACGAGGACGCCATCCGCCGCCTCGCGGCCGCCGACATCGTGCAGGGTCGCGGCGACGGCACCTTCGACCCGGGGGCGGCGGTCCGTCGCGACCAGCTCGCCTCGCTCGTGGTGCGCACCGTCGAGTACGCGCTCGGTACCGAGGTGGCGGGCGGCTCGACGACCACGTTCACCGATGTCACCGGAGGCGTGCACGCCGCCAACATCGCTGCGGCCGCCGACCGTGAGCTGCTGCGCGGCAAGGGCGACGGACGGTTCGATCCGTTGGGTGCGACCCGTCGCGACCAGGCCGCCAGCGTCCTCACCCGCCTGCGGGACCACATCGACGCGCAGCAGCCGGACCCGGTGACCTCCGCCAAGGGGGAGGTCTGGGTGCTCGACCAGGGGACCGACACCGTCCACGTCTACGACGGTGACGACGACTTCGCCGAGGTCACCTCCATCGACCTGCGACCCGACGTGCTCGCCGCCGCCGGGTTCGAGCGTCCGAACGGCGCGGCCACCGTGCCGCACATGATCGAGTTCGACTCGCAGGACCGCTACGCGTTCATCGCCGCGACCGCGGGGGGCGTGACCATCGTGGTCGATGCGCGCAGCAAGCAGGTCGTCGAGGTGCTCCGGACCGGTCCGGGCAGCCACATGGTCGCGGTCACCCCCGACGACACCGCGACCTGGGTCGCCGTCATCGGCAACAGCGCGAACCCGCGCGTGGACGACGGCACCCAGCGGATGGTGGAGATCACCTTCGACATCGACGCCGACGAGCCGCAGTTCGCGATCGGCCGGTCCCTGGCCGTCGCGGACCTGCTCGAGCCGCTCGAGGCGGACAACGGTTGGACCTACCCGTCCTACAGCCCGATCTGCCACCAGTACTCGGCGGACGGCGACGAGGCGTGGATCACGCTCGGCCCCGGGTGGAACCAGGGCGGGCTCGTGGTGCTCGACCTCGCCACCGGCACGCTCGTCGAGGAGGCGGCCTACGACCCCGCCGAGGTGAAGGCCAACTGCGGCGTCTCGGTCACCGAGGACCGCGTGCTGGTCAACTGGAGCGGTCGGGTCGTGGCCGGCGACGACAGCCTCGGTGAGTGGTACGTCATCGACGCGGACACCTACGAGCTCGAGCGCACCCGGACCGCCAACGGCTTCGACACCCACGGGCTGCGGCTGTCGCCCGACGGCTCGACCTACTGGCAGGTCAACCGCGCCTCCGACGACGCGTTGCTGATCGACGCGGAGACGCTCGAACCGATCCGTGAGATCGAGGACGTGGCCCGTACCCCCGACATCCTCGACTTCAGCCCCGACGGCGAGCTGGTCTACATCACCCAGCGCGGTCCGACCCCACGGTCGGGTGCGATCCACGCGGCCACCGGTGACCAGCCGGGCCTGGCGATCGTCGACGCGGTCACCGGTGAGACGGTGCGCGTGCTCGAGCAGCCCGAGATCCGCAGCGACGGTGAGGGCGTGCTGCTCAACGACGTCCACGGCGTCGGCGTGCGGACCCCGTCGCCGCAGGACACGGTGCCGACCGACACGCAGGTGACGGCCACCGCGCTCGACGCCGACGGTGCTGCGGCGGCACGGACCGCCACCTTCGACCCGCCACGTCCGGAGCCCACCGCGCTCGGGTTCCACTGCGGGCTCACCGCCGCCTGAGCGCGGCTGACGGGGCGCGTCCGGGTTCCCGGTGCGCGCCCCGTCCGCCGTGGAGCGCCGCGGCCTCGACGTCGGTCGGGCCCTCGGTACCGTCCGGCCGCACGCCCGAGCCGGAGCCGTCCGTGACCGCACGCCCCACCCGCCGCCGCCTCGGGCCGGGCGCCGTCCTCCTCACGGTCGCGGTCCTGGCCGCGTCGCTGGTCCCCGGCGTCGCGGCCGCCCAGAGCGAGGCCGAGCTCGATGCCGCGCGGGAACGGGCCGCCGCGGTCGACGCACGCATCACCGACGCCGAGGAGCGCCTCGCCGATGCGCGTGCCGAGGTGGCCGCGCTCGAGGGGCAGCTGCGCGAGGCCGGCCGCGACCTCGCCCGGGCGCAGGCGGAGCAGGCCGAGGCGACCACGTCGGCCGAGCTCGCCAGCCGCCGCGCCGACCGCGCGCGTGCCGACCTCGCCACCGTCGAGACCGAGGTCGAGGACAACCTCGACGTGCTCGCCGCGTTCGCGAGCCGGATGTACAAGCACGGCACGATCGGGTCCTCGTCCGCAGCGATGGCGCTGCGGGCGTTGTCGGTCCAGGAGCCCGGAGCGGGTCTCGCCGACCAGCTGCAGACGACCCGCCACGGCCTGCGTGAACAGCGTCGCATCGTCGAGGCGGCGACGGTCCTGCGGGTGCGGACCGAGACGCTCGCGGCCGCCGCGGACGCAGAGGAGGAGGCCGAGCGGCGCTACCTGGCCGAGGCGGTCGCCGCCAGCGACCGGGCCGCCGCGGCGCACGCCGCCGTGCAGCAGTTGGTGGCCGACGCGAGCAGCGCCGAGGCACGACGTGCCGACCGCGTCGCGGAGCTCGAAGCGGCGCGCCGCGGCATCGCGGCGGAGATCGACGAGCTCGAGGACCGCATCGCCCGCGAGCGCGCCGAGCGGGAGCGTCGGGAGGCGGCCGAACGCGAACGGGCGGCGCGTGAGGCGGCCGAGCGCGAGGCAGCCGAACGCGCCGCGGCGGAGCGTGCCGCGCGGGAGCGCTCGAGCTCCGGTGGGTCCAGCGGGTCCGGCTCCGGCGGGGGCGGGTCCGGCGGGGGCGGGTCGACGCGCGTGACCCCGGGGCCTGCCTCGGGACTGGTGACCGTCGGGGGGATCACCGTCGCGGCTTCGCTCGGCCCGTCGTTGCAGGCCCTGCTCGACGCCGCCCGTGCGGACGGCATCGTCCTCGGCGGCTCGGGGTACCGGTCGCCGGACGCGCAGGCCGCCCTCCGTCGCGCCAACGGGTGTCCGGACGTGTGGACCGCACCGGCGTCGTCGTGCCGCGTCCCGACCGCCATCCCCGGTTCGTCGCAGCACGAGAAGGGGTTGGCCGTCGACTTCACCTACCAGGGACGGACCATCTGCTACCCGAACTCGGCGGCGCGGTGCCGTGGGAACGCCGCGTTCGACTGGCTGCGCGCGAACGCGGGTCGGTACGGGTTGCGCAACCTGCCGAGCGAGGCGTGGCACTGGTCGACCACGGGACGCTGACCGGCACCTAGGCTGCGCATCGCCGCGACGCACGCGGCTCGCCCGGCTGCAGGAGCTCGCGTGGACGTCGGACCCTCCGGTATCGGCCTGGACCGTGCGGTGGTCAACCGCATCGAGGGCGACGTCGCGGTGCTGTTCGTCGGCCCCGGCAGCACCGCCGTGCACGTCGACGCGGACGCCCTCCCCGAGGGGGCAGGCCCCGGCACCTGGCTCGTCATGGACCTGCAGTCGGTGCCGCCGCTGCCGCTGTTCGTCGACGAGGAACTCACCCGGCGACGCAACGAGGGCTAGTCGTGGTGAGGCCCGGCGGAGGGGCGCCGGAAGGCCCGGCGTCGTAGGGCTGAAGGTCACCCATCTCGGACGCACGTGAAGCGACGCTTCACGACGAGTCCGCAGGGTCGATGGCTCAGGGACACCTCGGCACGTCGGACGCTGGGGTGCCTGGCGCACTTCGAGCGCCCACCTCCAGACAACGGGGTCCTCCCATGTTCGCAACTCTCTCGCTCCAGAAGAAGCTGATAGGCGGTTTCGGTGTCGTCATCGTGGCCTTCGCCGCGCTGTCGGTGTTCACCGTGAACCGCATGGCGTTCACCAACGACGCCGTCGTCGAGCTCACCGGGGAGTCCCGGCTGCTCGACGAGGTCACCAACGTCGACCACGACCTGTCCGTCATGATCCGAGCCGTGCTGCGCGCGGGGGTCGCCAGTGACACCACGCAGGTGCCGGCCACGCAGGCCACGCTGGATGAGCTCCACGGACGGATCCAGCCGACGATCGACCTGATCCACGACGCCGTGCGGCCTGCCGACGAGCCGAAGGTGGAAGCGCTGCAGGTCGCCTACGACGAGACGTACGCCGCGATGGGCGAGACCCTGGCACTGCTCGGGGACGGGCGGTTCGCCGACGCCGATCGCAACGCGCTCAGCGCCCAGACGGAGGCGATGGAGCGGTCCGGCGAGGCCGTCGAGGCCCTGCTCGAGCACTTCCGCGGGACCCTCGGTGCGGCGAACACCGCCGCGAGCGACGCCTACACGACCTCGCGGGCCACGATCGTCTCGGTGTCGCTGCTCGTCGCCCTCTTCGCCGTCGGCCTCGCCGTCGTGCTCGGCCGCTCGGTGAGCAACACCGTCCGTGACAACTCGCAGCGGCTCACCCGGTCGTCCGAGGACCTCGCGGCGGTGTCGGCGCAGGTGGGTGCTGCGGCGGAGGAGACCGCGACGCAGGCGAACGTGGTGGCGGCTGCGGGTGAGCAGGTCAGTCACAACGTGCAGACGGTGGCGACCGCGGTGGAGGAGATGTCGGCCAGCGTGCGTGAGATCGCGTCCTCGTCGGCGGAGGCGTCGAAGGTCGCTGCGGCGGCGGTGTCGTCGGTGGAGTCGA
>CAYSTY010000186.1:0-1591 GCA_964433685.1 uncultured Actinomycetota bacterium
TCCTGCGCGGCCTCGGCCTGGACGTCGACCTCGACCTCGCCGCCAACACCTGCCGCCTCGACGCGACCGAGGAACCGGACTGGCACGCCCCCAAGGACGCGGTGACCCGCATCCGCGCCTCGTTGTCGGTCCTCGGGCCGCTCGTGGCGCGTACCCGACGGGCCCGCCTGGCACTGCCGGGCGGGGACCGCATCGGCGCCCGCGCCATCGACCTGCACCTGCGCGGCCTCGAAGCGATGGGCGCCACCGTCTGGGAACGCGGCGACGAGGTGGAGGTCCGCGCCGACGAGCTGCACGGGGCCCTGCTGACCTTGGACTTCCCGTCGGTCGGCGCCACCGAGAACCTCCTGTTCGCCGCGACGCTCGCCGACGGTGAGACCGTCATCGAGAACGCCGCCCGCGAACCGGAGATCCAGGACCTGTGCCGGATGCTGGTGGCGATGGGGGCGCGGATCGAAGGGATCGGCAGCCCGACGCTCAGCATCGAGGGCGTCGACCGCCTGCGTCCGACCACCTGGGAGACCTGCCCGGACCGCATCGAGGCCGGGACCTACGCGGTCGCCGCCGCGCTCACCGGCGGGGACGTGGTCATCGAACGGGTGCGGCCCACCGACCTCACGCTGCCGCTGATCAAGCTGCGGGCCGCCGGCGTCGTGGTGGAGGAGGGCGCCGATTCGCTGCGGGTCAAGGCCGACGACCTCAGCGCCGTGGACGTGGTCACCCTGCCCTACCCCGGCTTCCCGACCGACCTGCAACCGCAGCTGATGGTGCTGCTCACCCAGGCCACCGGGACCTCGCGGTGCACCGAGAACGTGTTCGAGTCGCGGTTCTCCTTCGTCGACGAGCTGCGCCGCATGGGCGCCGACGTGGAGATCGACGGACACCACGCGCTGATCCGGGGTCCGACGCCGTTGCACGGTGCCACGCTCACGGGCCTCGACGTCCGGGCAGGGGCTGCGGGCACGCTCGCCGGGCTCGTCGCCAGCGGCCGCACCGTGGTGCGCGACGTCCACCACGTCGATCGTGGCTACGCCGACTGGATCCCCCGCCTGCAGGCCCTCGGCGCCGAGGTCGAGCGCATCCCCGCCGACCGCCTCCGCGCCTCCGATGCCTGACCGGCGCACCGTCGGGTCCCTGCTGGCAGCGTTCGGGGTCCTGCTCCTCGCCACTCCCGCGGCAGCCGACGTGCGTCTCACCGTCGGCGAGCCGGCACCGGACGCACCGACCGCGGCCGACGTCGACGTGCCGTCGGAGCCGGTCGACCTCGGCGTCGTGGCGGCGCCGATCCGGTTCGAGGCCGGACCCGGGGTGGCGCTCGAGCTCGCCGACGGTCGCCGCTACCTCGACCGGCTCGAGCTGCGCGACCCCGGCGAGGGTCAGGTGCTGATCAACGACCTCACCGTCGACGACTACGTCGCCGGGGTGGCCGAGATGCCCGGCCGCTGGCACCTCGAAGCGCTCAAGGCCCAGGCCGTCGCCGCCCGCACCTACGCGTGGTACTCGGTCGAGCTCGGCACGTTCGCCGGCCGTGGCTACGACATCTGCGACACCGTGGACTGCCAGGCGTTCGCCGGCGCGTCCCAGGAGGAGG
>CAYSTY010000186.1:1691-5288 GCA_964433685.1 uncultured Actinomycetota bacterium
CCGAGGTGGTGCTCGACTCGGTGGAGCTGCGCCGGTTCGTGTCCGAGGTGGCGCCGTCGCTGTACCCCGACCGGTTCCCCACCTCGCGGGCCGACGGTCTGCGCCCGCTGCCGAGCACGTTGCCCTCGTCCCGGTTCACCATCGACGTCGACGACGACCAGGTGGTGGTCGACGGCCGCGGCTGGGGGCACGCGGTCGGGATGGGCCAGTACGGCGCCCGCGGCCGCGCCGAGGACGGGGACACCTACGACCGGATCCTGGCCGCCTACTACGACGGCCTCACCCCGACCACCTCCGACGACCTCCCCGAACGGATCCGGGTCGGCCTGTCACGCACCGGCGTCGGCAGCGTCACCCCGGACGGGCCGATGCGGATCGTCGCCGCCGGCGACACCGTCGTCGAGGACGCGACCGGGACGTGGGAGCTCACCGTCGCCGACGGGGGCGTCCGGCTGAGCGCGCCACCCGGGTGGGGCGAGCCGGCCGTGCTGTCGCGGACCGAACCCGCGCTCGGCGTGCCCGCGGTGCCGCCGGCGGTCGCGGTGGGCGCAACCGCCGGCACCCCCGGCCGGCTCGCCCTGCGGGTCGTGGACGAGGCCGGCGACCCGGTCCGGGTCGACGATCGCGGCGCCGTCGGCGTCGGTCAGCAGGTCGCCGTCTGGGACGGCACCGACGCCGATGGCGAACAGGTGGCACCCGGCACCTACCGCGTGAGCCTGGAGCTCACCGCCGCGGACGGCACGACCGCGGGGACCGCCCTGCCCGTCACCGTCGCGGCCGGGTCCAGCGGGCTCGGGGTGCTCACCGGTGGGGACGACCGGGCAGGCGGCACGGCTACCGTCGTGGTGCTCGCCGCGGTGCTCGCCGGACTCGTCCTCCTCGCCCGCCGCCACCGCGCCGCTCCCGCTCCCGCTCCCGACCCCACCACGAGGGACACCCGGTGACCTACCCGCCTCCGCCGCCGCCGGGACCCCCGGCCCCACCGCCGGGGCCGCCGGCCTCGCCGCCGGCGCCCACGGCGACCAGCGACGACCCCGCCTGGCCGCCGCTGCCGCCGGGCTGGTGGCGGGGGACCAGCCCCGAAGCCACCTTCCCGGTCCCCTTCACGCTGGTCGACGGCTTCGGACTGTTCGCCTGGTTCCTGCTCGGTCAGATCGTGGTGGGCGTCCCGCTCACCCTCATCGTGCTCGGCCTCGGGCTGGACCCCGGCGACGGCGCGATGAGCCCAGGGCTGCTGGCGACGGTCGTGATCAGCCAGGTCGTCGTCATCGTCACGGGGCTCGGCTACCTGCGTCTGCGTCGCCGGCTGTCCTGGCGGCTGTGGGGCCCGGTCCGACCGGGCTGGAGCCACGTGGCCTGGGGCGTCCTCGCCGGTGTCGCGGGGTTCCTCGGCATCCAGGTCGTCCTCGGCATCCTGCTCACCCTGCTCGGTGAGACCGACCCGCCCGAACAGGATCTGCTGACCGCCGTCGGTGCCGATCCGGTCGTGACGGTGCTGGTGGTCGTCGTGGCGGTGGTGCTGGCGCCCATCGGTGAGGAGCTGTTCTTCCGCGGCATCCTGTTCCAGGCGCTGCGTCGTCGCATCGGGCTGTGGGGCGCCGCCCTGATCAGCTCCGCGGTGTTCGGTGCCATCCACTTCGAGGTCGTCGGCGCCCAGGTCTTCCCCGCCGTCCTGGCCGCGGTGGTCCTGCTCAGCCTGGCCGTCGTGCCCCGGTTCCCGTTGCTGCTGCGCATCGTCCTCGGTGCCCTCGGGCTGGCGGCGCTGGCCTTCGGCGTCGCCATCGGCGGGTGGGCACCGGTCCTGACGCCGACCGGTCTGGCGCTGCTGGGGTTCCTGCTCGCGGTCGCTTTCCACCGCACCGGCAACCTGCTGGTCCCCATCGTGGGGCACGCCACGTTCAACGCCATCGCGGTCGGGTTGACCCTGGTGGCACGACAGGTGGACGCGATCTGACCGCGACCTAGCTCGGGCGGTTCCGCCGTTCGCTGCCGTGACGCGAGCGGTACTGGGCGGGCGTCTGCCCCGTCAGTCGCGCGAACCTGTGGGTGAAGGCCGCCTGGTCGTAGAAGCCGCAGGTGGCGGCGACCTCCGCGATCGGCAGGTCGGTCCCGGCCAGCAGGCTCGTCGCGCGATCGACGCGTGCCCGCAGCAGGAACTGGGTGGGCGACAGGCCGAAGACCTGCCGGATCCGCCGCGCGAGCTGCCCCGGCGAGCAGCCCGCCGCGGCGGCGAGGTCGCCGGTCCGCAGCGGCTCGTCGAGCCGCTGTCGAACGAGGTCCACCACGCGCGACAGCGACGCCACCTCGACGCGGTCCTCGCTCGGCCGGTGCAGGTCGCGCGACACGCTCACGATGCCGGTCACGGCACCGCCGCGCACCACCGGCAGCTTCGTGGTCACGTACCAGCCCTCGGAGCCGTCCGGGCGGAGGATGAGCTCGAGCTCGTCGTGGAGCGGCCGGCCGGTCGCCAGGACCCGCCGGTCCTGGGCCTCGTACCGCTCGGCGAGCGGGGCCGGGAACAGCTCGCCCGCCCGGGACCCGACCACCTCGCGACGTGAACGTCGCCCCGTCCGGCGCACGAACGCGTCGTTGACCGCCACGTACCGGTGGTCCCGATCCTTCGCGCAGAACAACACGTCGACGAGCGCGTCGAAGAGCCCGAGCAGCTCGAGGTCACCGAGCTCGAGCGTCGCGGTCAGGTCGCGGGCCTCGCCCCGGGCGGTGGCCCCGTCCGCGTCCCCGTCGGTGCCACCGGCCGCGTCCCCGTTGGTGGCACCGGCCGCGTCCCCGTTGGTGGCACCGGCCGAGGACGACGGGCGATCCGTACAAGACCCGCCGGGGTCGCGTGCGTCACGATGTCCGATCACGCGGCCCACGCTAGCCAGGCGTGCCGCCGCGGCGACGACCGGCCGCCGCGTGACGGGCGCCGGCCGGGCGACGGGCGCGTGACCACGGGTGACACGAGCGACGGGAGCAGCGGTGGCAGGTGCGACGGTGACGACCGTGACGGACGAGGAGCTGACCGACGCCCTCGAGGATGCGGCGGTCGCGCTCGCGGCCCGTTTCCGGGACGCGGCCGACCAGGTCAGCCGCGAGCAGGCGCGGACGGCCCGGCGGCTCACGGCGCTCCTCGAGGACCCGGCCGGGTTCGCGGTGGCGACCGGGTTCCTCGATCGGGTGACCCGCGCCACGGGCGACCGGGTCGCCGCCGAACAGATGGTCGACGTCGCCGCCGGTCAGGGCATCCCACGGTTCCTGTCCCCGCTCGACCGGGTGCTGTTCGCCGTCGGCGGTCGCCTGGCGCCGCTGGCGCCTTGCGTGGCGATGCCGCTCGCCCGGGCACGCCTGCGTCAGCTCGTCGGCCACCTCGTCGTCGACGCGGACCCGGAGGTGCTGGCCGCACGCCTGGCCGCAGCCCGCGACGCCCGCCAGCACCTCAACATCAACCTGCTCGGCGAGGCGGTCCTCGGCGAGCGGGAGGCGACCAGACGGCTGGAGCGGACCCTCGCGCTCATCGCCCGGCCGGACGTCGACCACGTGTCGGTCAAGATCAGCGGCATCGTCTCCCAGCTGCACCCGTGGGCGTTCGACGCCGAG
>CAYSTY010000187.1:0-5280 GCA_964433685.1 uncultured Actinomycetota bacterium
AGGAGGCGGACGTGACCGGCATCACCATGCCGATCACCAAGCACAACGAGCTCGTGTACTCCGCCGACCGCATCGCCGGCGCGATCGCCGAGGCGTTCCACGTCGCTCGGTCGGGCCGTCCCGGACCTGTCCTCGTCGACCTGCCGAAGGACGTGCTCAACGCGCAGGTCGCCTGGCGCTGGCCCGAGCAGCTCGACCTGCCCGGCTACCGCCCCACGGTCCGCGGCCACGGGAAGATGATCCGCGAAGCGCTCGACCTGATCGCGTCCGCGCGTCGCCCCGTCATCTACGCCGGCGGAGGACTCGTGCGCGCCGGCGCCGACCAGGAGCTGCGTGAGTTCGCCGAGCTGCTCGGCCTGCCCGTGGTGACCACCCTCATGGCCCGTGGCGTCCTGCCCGACACCCACGAGCTGACCGTCGGCATGCCCGGGATGCACGGCCACTACGCCGCCGTGAAGGCGTTCCAGGAGACCGACCTGCTCGTCACCCTCGGCGCCCGGTTCGACGACCGCGTGACCGGCGACCTGGCCAGCTTCGCGCCGCACGCCAAGGTCGTCCACGTCGACGTCGACCCGGCGGAGATCGGTAAGAACCGGCCCGTGGACGTCCCGATCGTCGGGGACGTCAAGGTCGTGCTCGGGCAGCTGCTCAAGGTGCTCGAGGACAAGCGCGCGAAGGGGGAGCTCGACCAGCTCGTCCCGGACGTCGCCGACTGGCGCGCCCACCTCGACCAGCTCAAGGCCGACCACCCGCTGCGCGTCGAGCAGCCCGCGTCCGGCGTCCTCAAGCCGCAGACCGCCATCCGCGCCATCCACGACACCTGGGGGGACGACGCGGTGTACGTGGCCGGCGTCGGCCAGCACCAGATGTGGGCCGCGCAGCACATCCCCTACAGCCGTGGTCGGCAGTGGATCAACTCCGGTGGCCTCGGGACCATGGGTTTCGCCGTCCCGGCCGCCATCGGCGCGAAGGTGGGCGTCGGCCGTGACGTGCCGGTCGTGGCCATCGACGGCGACGGCTGCTTCCAGATGACCTTCCAGGAGCTCGCCGCCGCGGTGCAGCACGACATCCCGGTGGTCTTCTGCGTCATCAACAACGGCTACCTCGGCATGGTGCGCCAGTGGCAGCACCTGTTCTACGAGGACCGGCTGTCCCAGGTCGCGCTGCCGCAGGACCTGCCGGACCTGATGAAGATCGCCGACGCCTACGGCATGCGGGGCTTCCGCATCACCTCCGTGGACGAGCTCGACGCCACCCTCGCCGAGGCCGCCACGATCACCGACGCGCCGATCCTGGTCGAGTTCCGCGTCGACCCCGACGAGATGGTGTTCCCGATGGTCCCCTCGGGTGCCAGCAACGACGAGATCCTCGAGTCCGCGGAGGAGTGGCACGCGCGCGCCGCCGCCACCGCGGCGGTCGACGACAGCACCCCACAGCAGCTCGGCGTCGGACCGGAGATCATCTGATGAGCCACCACACCCAGCACACCCTGTCGGTGCTCGTCGAGAACAAGCCCGGCGTCCTGACCCGCGTCGCCGGGATGTTCGCGCGACGCAACTACAACATCCACTCGCTCGCGGTCGGACCGACCGACGACCCGCGGGTCTCGCGTCTCACCCTCGTGGTGGGCACCGAGGCCGTCCAGCTCGAGCAGATCATCAAGCAGCTCAACAAGCTGGTGCACGTGCTCAAGATCGTCGAGCTCGAGGTCGGCGAGACCGTCGAGCGCGAGCTGCAGCTGGTCAAGGTCGCCTGCGACGCCACCACGCGGGGGCAGATCATCCAGCTGACCCAGGTGTTCCGCGCCAACATCATCGACGTCGACCACGACTCGTTGACCATCGAGGCGGCCGGGGACCCCGAGAAGCTCGGCGCGCTGCTCGACCTGCTCGAGCCCTTCGGCATCCGCGAGATGGTCCGCAGCGGCCGCATCGCGCTGGCCCGCGGGACCCGCTCGATCACCGACGGGTCGAAGGTGCGGATGCAGCGGGTGGTGTGACGGCGGTCGATCCGTCGGGCAGGATGGGCCCGCCGCGCCGCCGACCACCGCCCAGGAGCCCCGTGTGACCTCCCCGACCGGCACCGCCCCCGTCCCCGTCGCCGAACCTCCACAGCGGTTGCTGCTCGGGCCCGGACCGTCGCCGGTCCACCCGCGGGTGACCGACGCGCAGGCGCGGTCGCTGGTCGGCCACCTCGACCCGTGGTTCCTCGAGGTGACCGACCAGGTCGCGGCCATGCTCCGGGCGGTGTTCCGGACCCAGAACCCGCTGACGTACGCGGTGTCGGGGACGGGCTCCGCCGGCATGGAGACCGCGGTCGTCAACGTGGTCGAACCGGGTGACACCGTGATCGTCGGGATCAACGGCGTCTTCGGCGGTCGCATCGCCGACACGGCCGAACGTGCCGGTGCCGAGGTGGTGCGGATCGAGCAGGACTGGGGCCGGATCATCCCACCCGACCAGGTCGCCGAGGTCCACGCCCAGCACCCCCATGCACGGTTCGTCGCGCTCGTGCACGCGGAGACCTCCACCGGCGCCCACCAGCCGCTCGAGGAGATCGGCAGCTACCTGCGCGACACCGACACGCTGCTGCTCGTCGACACCGTCACGGGTCTCGGCGGGGTGCCGCTCGAGGTCGACGCGTGGGGCCTCGACATCGTCTACTCCGGGACGCAGAAGTGCCTGTCGGTGCCGCCCGGTCTCGCGCCCATCACCTTCTCCGCCAAGGCCGAGGCGGTGCTCGACCGGCGGACCGCCCCCGTCCGCTCCTGGTACCTCGACGTGTCGGCGATCCGCCGTTACTGGGGACAGCCGGCGGGCGGCGCCGCCGCGGAACGCAGCTACCACCACACCGCCCCGATCAGCGCGATCCTCGGGCTCCACGAGGGGCTCCGGCTGGTCCTGGAGGAGGGCCTGGAGACGCGGTGGGCGCGGCACGCCGAGGTGGGCGAGCTGTTCCAGAGCCACCTGCTCGACCGTGACGCGACCCTGCTCGCCCAGGAGGGACACCGGCTGCCGCAGCTGACCTCGTTCGGCTGGCCGGAGGGCGTCGACGAGGGTGTGCTCCGCCGCCGCCTGCTCGACGAGCACGGCATCGAGGTCGGCGGTGGCCTCGGCAGCTTCGCCGGGAAGGCGTGGCGCGTCGGGCTGATGGGCGAGGGCGCGACGCACGCCAACGTCGACCGCCTCCTCGACGCGATGGACGAACTGCGCGGCGACTGAGCCGCTCGGCCACCGGCTCGATCGGCGCTCACCCCGCCCTCGACTAACGTGCCGCGCCGTGGGAGCTCAACGGATGACCTGGCGTTGGCGCGTGATCAGCTGGTTGGTGATCGCGTTCGTCAACGTGTCCCGGTGGCGGGTCCAGGTGACCGGCATCGAGCACGTCCCGCGTCAGGGTGGCGCCGTCGTGGCGTTCAACCACCACTCCTACTTCGACTTCCTCATGCTGGCGTGGGCGCCGGTGCGGCAGCTGCGTCGCACCGTCCGGTTCCTGGCCAAACGTGAGATCTGGTCCTCACCCTGGACCGGGTGGCTCGTGCGGTGGGCGGAAGCGGTCCCGGTCGACCGCACCTCGGACACGGCGCGGGCCGACGCGTACACCGCGGCCGTCGATGCGCTCCGTGCGGGGGACCTGGTCGCGGTCGCGCCCGAGCAGACCATCTCGACCTCGTTCCAGCTGCTGCCGTTCCGCACGGGTCCGGTCCGCATGGCACAGCGGGCCGGCGTCCCGATCATCCCGGCCATCGGGTGGGGCAGCCAGCGGTTCGCCACCAAGGGCGTGGGCCTACGCCGCGCGTTCGGCATCCCCGTCGTCGTCCGCTACGGACCTGCGTTGCACGTCGCGCCGGACGAGGATCCGGTCGTGGCGACCCGGCGGCTCGAGGAGGCGATGACGGTGATGCTCGACGAGGTGCAGCGCAGCTACCCCGGTGGGACCCCGGCCGGTGCCTGGTGGGTCCCGGCGGCGCTCGGTGGTGGGGCGCCGGACCACGACGAGGTGGTGCGGGCGCACCAGGATCGGTTCCGCGGCCGCGGCTCGGCGTCGTGAGGACCGGCCCCTCGCGGCCGCTGCACCGTCAGAACCCCACGGCGTCCTGGGTGTACCGGTTCGCCGCGTGGGTCGCGTTCACGGTCATGCGGTCGCAGCGGTGGCGGATCGACGTGTCCGGGCTCGACCACGTGCCCGAACGTGGCGGGGCGGTCCTCGCCTCCAACCACACCTCGTTCTGGGACTTCTTCACCGTGGGCCGTGCGCCGTACCTCGGGTGGGGACGACCGGTGCGGATCCTGGCGAAGGAGTCGCTGTTCCGCGTCCCGGTGTTCGGTGCCCTGATGCGACGGGCCGAGCACATCCCGGTGCACCGCGGATCGGGCGCCGACGCGCTGCGCAGCGCCGTCGACGCGCTCGCCGCCGGCGAGCTGGTGCTGGTCCTGCCCGAGCAGACCATCTCACCCTCGTTCGAGCTGCTGCCGTTCAAGACGGGGGCGGTCCGCATGGCAGCTGCCGCCGGTGTGCCGCTGGTACCGGCGGTGTCGTGGGGCTCGCACCGCTTCCACACCGCCGGTCGGCGCCCGCGGTGGTCGTGGCGCCTACCGGTCCGCGTGCGCTACGGCGAGCCGCTCCACCCCACGCCCGACGACGACCCGGTCGCGGTCACCGCCGAGCTGCAACGACGGGTCCAGCGGCTGCTCGACGCCGCCCAGGACACCTACCCGGAAGGCGACCCGCCAGGTGCCTGGTGGGTCCCCGCCGCACGCGGCGGTGGTGCGCCGACGCCGGCGCAAGCGGACCTCGTGCTGGCCCGCATCCGCGACGGCTGGTCGCCGAAGGACGCCGCTGCCGACCGGACGCCGAAGGACACCGCGGCCGGCTGACCCGTCGATCGCGCCGCTCAGCCGGCGAGCTCGGCGATCGCCTCGGCGCGGGCGACGGTGTCCTTGGCCTGCTCGACGTGGAGGTTCTCGATCATCCGGCCGTTCACGGTCACCACGCCGCGCCCCTCGCGCTCCGCCTCCTCGAAGGCGGCGATGACGGTCCGGGCGTGCTCGACCTCGGCGTCCGACGGGGCGAACACGCGGTTGGCCGCCTCGAGCTGCTTGGGGTGGATGAGGGTCTTGCCGTCCATGCCGAACCGGCGGCCCTGGAGGCACTCTGCCTCGAACCCGTCCGCGTCGTCGAGGTCGTTGAACACCCCGTCGACGATGGCCTTGCCGCCCTCGCGCGCCCCGATCACCAGCTGCTGCAGGGCGGTCACCAACGGCGCGCGCCCCGGGACGT
>CAYSTY010000188.1:0-5265 GCA_964433685.1 uncultured Actinomycetota bacterium
CGGCCTCGCCCGCCTCGCCAACGAGGTGTTCGGCGCCGACCTGCGCTTCCAGTCGCTGCCCACCCCGTTCGACATGTTCGTCGACGGCATGGAGGTGCCGGTCATCGAGGAGTTCGGGGCAGGGACCTCCGCGTTGCACGAGATCGACGGCCAGAAGCGGGCCGACCTGCTGCGCGACCCCGAGTTCCGGGCCCGCTTCCGCAAGCAGTGGCGCGCGTTCTTCCCCGGACGCGCCTACCACCGCGACCTCGACGAGTCGCGGATCATCGACTGCCCCGACGCCATGGTCGTCGGCCGCAGCTTCGGTGAGGTCGCCCGCGAACGCGGCCTCGACCCGATCGACTGCTTCCTCGATCTCCAGGCCGAGCACGGCACCAAGCTGCGCTGGTACACGGTGATCGCCAACGACCGGATCGACGCGCTCCGCTGGGTGGTCGATCACCCCGCCGTCCTCATCGGCTTCTCGGACGCGGGTGCGCACCTGCGCAACATGGCCTTCTACAACTTCGGCCTGCGGATGCTGAAGCTGGTCCGTGACGCCGAGCTCGAGGGACGGCCGTTCATGACCACCGGCCGGGCCGTGCACCGGCTCACGGCCGAGATCGCCGGCTTCCTCGGGATCGACGGCGGCACGCTCGCCCCGGGGCGCCCCGCGGACGTGGTGGTGGTCGACCCGAACGCGCTCGACGGCCGGGTCGAGGACATCCACGAGGCGCCGATGGCCGGGTTCCCCGGCCTGCAGCGGTACGTGCGCCGCAACGACGGCGCGGTGCGGGCGGTCCTCGTCAACGGGCACGAGGCGTGGCGTGACGACGCGCCGGGTAGTGGTCTCGGCGAGCTCGCGATGGGGCGGCTGCGGCGACCCGTGGATCGACCCCTCGGTCCACGCTGACCACGCCCGACGGTCCGGGTGACCGGGACGGTCCGTGGTCGGAGGGCCACGCTGTGGACGTGCGCGGACGCGGAGGGTGACGCAGGCTGCGCAGGTGCGCACCCGCTCGCTCCTCGGGACCCTCGGCCGCCTGGTCGCGGTGGTCGTGCTCGTGGCCGCGACCGGGGCGTTGCTGGCCGCCCCCGCCGTCCCCGCCCTGCTCGCGGGCTCGCAGGTGGTGGCGCGCGCCGGCGAGGATCTCCTCGATGCCCCGCCGCTGCCGGACGAGCTGCCGATCGCGGCGCAGCTGTCGACCGTGCACGACCGGGAGGGCGCGCGCATCGCCGAGCTCGCCGGGGCGATCCGCCGCGAGCCGGTCGCCTACGAGGACGTCCCGCAGGTCGTGATCGACGCGGTCCTCGCGACCGAGGACAGCGGGTTCTTCGAGCACCAGGGTGTGGAGCACGAGGCCATGCTGCGCGCGCTCGGACGCAACCTCGCCGCCGGCGGCATCGCCGAGGGCGCGTCCACGATCACCCAGCAGTACGTGAAGATGACCCTGCTCTCGCCCGAGCAGACCGTCCAACGCAAGCTGCAGGAGATCGTCCTCGCCGTCGAGCTCGAACGCCGCGACTCCAAGGAACGGATCCTCGAGGGGTACCTCAACGCGGTCTACCTCGGCGAGGGCGTCTACGGGGTCGGCACGGCCGCCGACCACTACTTCTCGCGACCGCTCGCGGAGCTGGACGTGGCCGAGGCGGCGCTCCTCGCCGCCACGATCCGCGCCCCCGGTGTGGTCAACCCCGTCACCGCACCCGAGGCGGCGCGGCAACGTCGCGACGTGGTCATCCGCCAGATGCTGGCGCAGGACCGGATCGACCAGGCCACCGCCGACGAGGCGCTCGCCCGCGAGGTGGAGCTCGACATCCGCGACCGTGCGTTCGAGGAGCCGTTCTGGATCGACACGGTCAAGCGGCTGATCTACGACCCGGAGGCCGCGCTCCAGCCGGGGCTCCAGGACGCCATCGGGGACAGCGTCGAAGCACGGATCGACGCGCTGTTCGAGGGCGGGCTGCGGATCGAGACGACCCTGGACCGTGCGCTGATGGCCACGGCCCAGGACGCGATCGCCGGGCACCTCCAGGACCCCACCAGCGACCCGATGGGCGCGATCATCAGCGTCGAGCACGCCAGCGGGGCGTTGCGCGCCTTCGGGCTCGGTCCGCACGAGTACGGCCCGTGCGACGACGACGGACCCTGCACCGCGACGACGACCAACCCGACCGTCCCCTGGGGCGGTGGCTCCGGCCGGCAGACCGGGTCGTCGTTCAAGCCCTTCGTCGCCGCCGCGGCGCTCGAGGACGGCTTGGACCGACGACCCCCGCCGAGCTGGGACGACGACGGCCAGCGCGAGGGCGCGGGTGACGGGGACCCGCTGGTCTACGACGCGCCGTCCGGTGAGGCCATCGCCGGTTGCGGGACCGACGACGAACCGTACGAACCGTCGAACTACGGCGGCCGCGACGCCGGCGAGGTCGGCCTCGCCGAGGCCATGGGCCGGTCGGTGAACACCTACTTCGTCAAGCTGGCCCGCGACGTCGGTGTCGAGCGGGTGGCCGAGGTGGCGCAGCAGCACGGTCTGCGGTGGGGCAACCTCGACAGCTTCGGGGCGGTGTCGTGCTCGATCGGGCTCGGCTCCGCGGAGCTGTACCCGCTCGGGATCACCGTCGGGTACGGCACCTGGGCCAACGACGGTGTGCGCTGCGACCCGTACGTGATCGAGCGGGTGCTCGACCGCGACGGTGCGGTCCTCTACGAGCACGAGCCGCGCTGTGAGCGCGTGGTGGACGAGCGCACGGCGCGGGCGGTGCAGGAGGTGCTGCGCGAGCCGGTGTCCCCGGGTGGGACGGCCGCCGGGGTGGGCGCCGCCATCGGCGGTGACGTGTTCGGCAAGACGGGGACCACCAACCGCAACGTGGACGCCTGGTTCGTCGGTGCCGCGGGCGAACTCACCACCTCGGCGTGGGTCGGGTTCGAACGACCGCGACCGATGGAGGGTCTGCAGCTCGGTGGTCGCTGGTACGACTCGGTGACCGGCGGCACGGTGCCGGCGGCGATGTGGGTCGACCACGTCGCGGCGACGCGGGACTGAGCCGCTCGCGCCGTCGCGCCGGCTCCCTCGACCCGCCGTGGCGCGGCAGGTGCGGCCGGTAGGCTCGCGCGCCCCTGCGCCCGTCGTGGCGCGTGCTGCTCGAGCGGGAGGACCGCCATGTCCGGCCACAGCAAGTGGTCCACCATCAAGCACAAGAAGGCCGCCAAGGACGCCCGTCGCGGCAAGACCTGGGCCAAGCTCATCCGCCAGATCGAGGTCGCGGCTCGGGGTGCGGGCACCGCCGACCCGGAGGCGTCGCCGTCCCTGGCGCTCGCGGTGCAGAAGGCCAAGGACGCCGAGGTCCCCAAGGACACCATCGAGCGTGCCTGCAAGCGTGGCGCCGGGGAGCTCGAAGGGGCTGCCGCGTACGAGCCCGCGCAGTACGAGGGCTACGCGTCGGGCGGGGTCGCGGTCCTCGTCGACGTGCTCACCGACAACCGCAACCGGACCGCCGCCGACATCCGCAGCGCCTTCACCAAGGCCGGCGGCAGCCTGGCCGAACCCGGCTCGGTCGCCTTCCAGTTCACCCGCCGCGGCCGCGTCCTGCTCCCGAAGGGCGGCATCGAGGAGGACGAGCTGATGCTCGTCGGTCTCGACGCGGGGATGGAGGACCTCGAAGCCGACGGCGACACCTACACCGCGTGGTGCGACCCGTCCGACATCGCCGACCTGCGTGCCGCGCTCGAGGACGCCGGCTTCGAGGTCGAGGAGTCCGGATCGACGATGGTGCCCGCGTCCACGGTGCCGATCGCCGAGGTGGGCGAGGCGCGCAAGGTCCTCGGGCTGATGGACCTGCTCGACGACAACGACGACGTCCAGGACGTGTACGCCAACTTCGACATCCCCGAGGATCTCATCGACGACCTCGAGGACTGACGCCTCGGCGTCGGCCGCGAGCAGCGTGGGAGGTCCTCGGCGCCGCCGGGTTCCCCCGCTAGCCTGAACACCTGTTCGGTCGGGTCGTCGTCGCCAGTCAGGAGCCTCGTGTCGCGGTCGTCGCAACGTTCGCGGGTGCTCGGGGTCGACCCGGGGCTCACGCGCTGCGGCGTCGGCGTGATCGACGGCCCCTCGGTGCGTCCCCGGTTGGTCGACGCGATCTGCATCCGCACCGACCGCGACCTGCCGCTCGAGCAGCGCCTCCTCGCGGTCCACGACGGCATCGTCGCGGCCGTCGAGGAGCACCGACCCGACGCGATCGCGGTCGAACGCGTCCTGTTCTCGGTCAACGTCCGCACGGCGATGGCGACCGGACAGGCCGCGGGTGTCGCCCTCCTCGCGGCGGCGCGGGCCGGGACGCCGGTGCACGCCTACAGCCCGAGCGAGATCAAGCTGACCGTGGCTGGCTCCGGCACGGCGGACAAGGGCGCGGTCGGGCGGCTCGTGGCGGCGCAGCTGCGCGTGGCCGCCGTCCCCGGCCCGCCGGACGTCGCCGACGCCCTCGCCGTCGCGCTCACCCACCTCGCACGTTCGCGGGTCGCGGCCGCCGCGGCGGCCACCCCGGCGGCCGCCGCGCTGGCCGACGCTGCGGCGGCGGCCGACCGTGCCCGCCGGGGCGGGTGGGAGGCCGTGCTCGCCGACCGCACGACCCGCTCGACGTCCGGGAGGCCGTCCCCGTGATCAGCCACCTGCGTGGGACCGTCGTCTCCCGCGATGCCGGCAGCGTCGTCGTCGACGTCCACGGCGTCGGCTACCTCGTCCACGTCACCCCCGCCGATCGCATCCCGGCGCGCGGCGAGGAGGTCGTGCTGCACACCTCGCTCCAGGTCCGCGAGGATTCGATGACCCTGTACGGGTCGACCGACCGGGCCGCGCTCACGCTCTTCGAGCTGCTGCTCACCGCGTCCGGTGTCGGCCCGAAGCTCGCGTTGGCGTACGTCTCCACCCACCGTCCGGACGTCCTGCGTTCGGCCATCGCGGGGGGCGACCTGGCGACGCTGACCCAGGTGCCGGGCGTGGGCAAGAAGGGCGCCGAACGGCTCGTCCTCGAGCTCAAGGACAAGATCGGCGGTCCCGGAGCACCCCTCGTGGGCGGCGACGGTGCCGTGACGGCCGGTGCGACGGGTGGGGCGCTGGACGAGGTCCGTGACGCCCTGCTCGGGCTCGGCTACTCGACCGCTGAGGTCCAGCCGGTCCTGGCGCAGCTCGCCGGCAGCGACGACGACGTCCCCGGGTTGCTCCGGCGTGCGCTGCGCGCCATCGGGACGGGTGCCGCGTGATGGACCGTGACGAGGTGGTGGGGCCG
>CAYSTY010000189.1:0-5262 GCA_964433685.1 uncultured Actinomycetota bacterium
GAGAACCCGAAGCGCAGCAGGCCCGGTGGCCGGTGGTCGCCGATCACACCGCGCGCCACGAGGGCGCTCATCACCGCCCCCGCGTCCGGGTGACGGAGCGAGACCTGCGCGCCCCGCTCGGCCGCCGCACGGGGCGTGACGAGCTCCACCTCGTCGCCGATCCGGGCGTCGACCAGGTCGATGAACAGGTCGGTCAGCACCCCGGCCTTCGCCTCCGCAGCGGTGGGTGACACGCCGGCGCGCAGGTCCAGCGCGGCGTCCAGCGCCGACAGGCTGAGCACGGGTGGTGTCCCGCCGAGGAAGCGCGCCGCGCCGGTGGCCGGGACGTAGTCGGCGCCGAAGGCGAACGGGCGGTCGTGCCCGAACCAGCCCTGGATGGGCGACCGCGCTGCGTCGTGCCACCGGCGGTTGACGTAGAGGAAGGCGGGCGCGCCCGGGCCACCGTCGAGGTACTTGTAGGTGCAGCCCACGGCGAGGTCGGCGTCCCACGCGCCGAGGTCGACCGCCAGCGCGCCGGTCGAGTGCGACAGGTCCCACACGGTCACGGCGCCGACGTCGTGCGCCGCCCGGGTCAGCGCCGCGGCGTCGTGTCGTCGGCCGCTGCGGTAGTCCACGTGGGTGAGCGTGAGGACGGCGACCTCGTCGTCGAGGTGCCGACCCACCTCGCCGGTCGGCACGACCCGCACCTCGAGGTCCCCGACCAGCGTTGCCAGACCCTCCGCCACGTAGACGTCCGTCGGGAAGTTGGCGTCGTCGGTCAGCACGACACGCCGGCCGGGTCGCAGCTGCCGGGCGGCGGCGAGCGCCTTGAACAGGTCGACCGAGGTGGAGTCGGCGACGGCCAGCTCGTCGGGGGACGCCCCGACCCACGGGGCGAGCTTGGCCGCGACACGTGCCGGCAGGTCGACCCACCCGGGACGTTCGTCCGAGGCGTTCCAGCTGCGGATCAGGCCCTCACCCCACTCGACCTCGACCACCTGCCGCAGCCGCGCGGCGACGTCACGGTGCAAGGGTCCGAGCGAGTTGCCGTCGAGGTAGATCACCCCGTCCGGGAGGGCGATGCCGTCGCGCGCGGCGGCCAGCGGATCGGCGCGATCCCACGCCTCGCAGCGTGCGCGGTCCACGGGACGGTCCATCGGTGCGGCTCCGGTCGGGGGGGACCCGACGCTACTTCAGGCGCCGGCACCCGCCAGGCCGCGGACCCGGGCGCTGCGACGACGTCGGCGACCACCCGGACGGCAACGGCCGGCGGCCGCGTACCCGGCCGCTATCAGGACCGCACCCCCCGCCAGCCCTGCGGTCGCGAACCACGGCAGGCTGAGGACCACCAGGAACGGCAGGGCCAGCCAGGTCAGGCGGCGCGTGGCGTGCGGATCGGTGACCAGCAGGCCGTCGGCGGCCGCTCGCCGCGCGGCGCGGACCTGGTCGCGGATGGTCCAGACGTCGAAGGCGGTCAGGCCGCCGAGCGCAGCGACGACCACCGCGAGCAGCGCCAGGTCGGTCGGCTCGTCGAGGCGGACCAGGACCGCCACGGTGGCGGTCAGGACCGCCGAACCGGCCACGCCGAGGGCCATCGCGACGACGCCACCGTCGAGGCCCGTCACGGACGTGATCGGCCGCACGAGCCGGTCCACGGTGTCGACGAAACGTCGGTCGAAGGCGCCGAAGTGGTCCACGGGCAGCTCGCAGGTCTCGGACGTGTGGGCGGTCGCGACACCGCCCCGACGTCGGTCGGTCGAGCGGCGTACCGAGGCCCGTCGGCCGCCGTCGGCGCGGCTCCAGCGGGTCCGCGCCGCGGCCGCACGGGGTACCCGACCGCGGAGGGTGCTTGACACGACGTTGACGTCGGTGTCAACCTGCGCACTCACTGAAGTTGACGTCGATGTCAGGAGAGCTGGTGCGGGTCGCGTGGGTCCTGCCCGGACAGGGATCGCTCCGTACCGGGTGTCTCCGCCGGGTGGCCGCGACCGACGGCCGGGCCGAGCTCGAACCGCTGGCCGCCGCCGCCGCGCGGGCCGCCACCCGGGTCGCCGAGTCGACCGGGCTGGACCTGGCCGCCCTGGCGGACGAGCCCGGGACGGGTGCCAGGACCGCCGAGGCGCAGCCGACGATCCTGGCGGCCTCGCTGGCCGCGGCCGCAGCGCTCGAGGCGGCAGGGCTGCGCCCCGACGTGGTCGCAGGGCACAGCCTGGGTGAGTGCAGCGCCGCGATCGTCGCCGGGACGCTCGGCCTGGAGGACGGCGCGCGGGTCGTCGCAGCGCGGGGGGCTGCGATGGCCGCGGCGTGTGCGGCGTCCCCGGGTGCCATGGCCGCCGTGGTGAAGCTGGCGCCGCAGGCGATGGCCGCGCTGCTCGCCGCCGTCCCGGACGTGGTCGTGGCCAACGACAACGCCCCGGGGCAGGTCGTCGTCGCCGGGCCACCGGACGCGGTCGCCGGCCTGCGTGATCCCGTGCGGGCCGCCGGTGGACGCCTCGTCCCGCTGGCGGTCGAGGGCGCGTTCCACAGCGTCGCGATGGAGCCCGCCGTCGCCGCGACCGCCGCCGCCCTGTCCCGGGTCCCCCTCACCGACCCGCGTGTCCCCCTCGTCAGCGGCGTGTCGGCGCGCGCGCTCGACACCGGGGTCGCTGTGGCCGGCGCGCTCGTCGGCGGGATCCTCGCCACGGTGCGGTGGCGTGAGGTCCAGACCGCGCTCGCCGCCGACGGGGTGACCCACCTGGTCGAGGTCGGGCCGGGGGGAGTGCTCGCCGGCCTCGCCAAGCGCACCGTCCCGGACCTCGAGGTCCGCACCGTCGCCACCCCCGCCGATGCGCACGACCTCGCCATCGAGCTCGGCGTCCTCGCCGGCGCCCGCTGACACCGCGCCGCCCCCTCCCGCACCCCCCGTCCCGATCCCGGAGGCACCCGTGCTCCCCATCCCCGCGTGCAGCGTGGTCAGCAGCCCCGTCACCGGACGGTTGACCGACCACCTCGCGGTCGACACCCCCGTCCGCGTGGGGGACGTGGTCGCCCGCGTGCAGGCCGCCGGCCGTGACCACGAGCTCAGGGCCCTCGCCGCGGGTCGCATCGGTGGGCCCATGCTGCGCCCGACCCAGCCCGTCCACGCCGGTGAGCCGGTGGTGTGGGTGGCCCGCGGGACCGCCGCGTGAGCATCGCCCCGCTCCCGGTCCGCATCGCGGGGCTCGGCGCCGCCCTGCCGAGTCGGGTCGTCACCAACGACGACCTCGCCGCCGCGCTCGACACCTCGGACGCGTGGATCCGCTCGCGCACCGGCATCGCCCAGCGGCACGTGGCAGCGCCGGGGGAGGCGACCTCGGACCTCGCCGCCGCGGCCGGGAAGGCCGCGCTCGCCGACGCCGGCCTCGGGGTCGAGGACGTCACCACGGTGCTGGTCGCGACCACCACGCCCGATCACCGCGTCCCCGGGACCGCCCCGCTGGTCGCGGCGGCGCTCGGGACCGAGGTCGCCGCCTACGACATCAACGCCGCGTGCAGCGGGTTCGTCACGGGCCTGCGCACCGGCGGCGCCCTGGCCGCGACCGGCGACGGCGCGGTGCTCGTCATCGGTGCCGAGACCATGACCCGCATCGTCGACCCGGAGGACCGGGCGGTCCGCGTGCTGTTCGGCGATGGTGCCGGCGCGGCCGTCCTGACCCCGGACGCGGGGGGCCGGCTCGGACCGTTCGACCTCGGTGCCGACGGCCGGGACCCGTCGATGCTGTGGTGCGAGGCGGGCGGGACGCGCCGTCCGCAGGTGCCGGGTGACACGACCGCCGACCCGTACCTGCGCATGCGTGGCGGCGACGTCTACCGCCACGCCGTGACGCGGATGGTCGCGTCCTCGCGGACGGTGCTCGCCGCGGCCGGTCTCGGACCGGACGACCTCGACCTGTTCGTCGCCCACCAGGCCAACGCCCGCATCCTGCACGCGGTGGTGGACCGGCTGGGGATCGACCCCGCGCGCAGCCACGTCACCGTCGACGTGCACGCCAACACCTCCGCGGCCTCGGTCCCGCTCGCGCTCGCCGATGCCCGCGACCGTGGCCGCCTCACGCCGGGCGCGACCGTGCTGCTGACCGCGTTCGGCGCCGGCCTGACGTGGGCGACGTGCCTGGTGTCCTGGGACGGCGGCGGGATCGGCGCCCCGGCCGACCGCTCGGACGACGACGCCGTACGTGACCTGGCCCTGCGTGACCTCGACCCCGAGGACCAGCTGTGACCACCACCCGCACCGCGATCGTCTCCGGCGGCAGCGGCGGCATCGGTGCCGCGATCTGCCGACACCTGGCCGCGGCCGGACACACCGTGCTGGTCGGCTACGGCGGCAACCGTGACGCGGCCGAGAAGGTGGCCGTCGACTGCACCGCCCAGGCGCCGCACGAGCTGCCCCCCGCCGAAGCGGTGCACCTCGACGTGACCGACGGCGCATCGGTCGACGCCGCCGTGGCACGGGCCACCGAGGTCGGCACGCTGACGACGGTCGTCAACAACGCCGGCATCGCCGACGACGACCTGCTGCTCCGGCTCGGACCCGACCGGTTCGACCGCACGGTCGAGGTCAACCTGCGGGGTGCCTACCTGCTCAGCCGCGCGGCGCTGCGGCCCATGCTCCGCGCCCGGCACGGACGCATCGTCAACATCGCCTCCGTCGTCGCCCTGCGGGGGAACGCGGGGCAGGGCGCCTACGCCGCGTCCAAGGCGGGGCTGATCGGGCTGACCAAGTCCGTCGCCCGCGAGGTGGCCCGCAAGGGCGTCACCGTCAACGTCGTCGCGCCGGGGTTCGTGGCGACCGCCATGACCGACGCGCTGCCCGACGCCGCGCGCGAGGCCCTGGTCGGCCTCGCCCCGACCGCACGTCCCGTCACCGTCGACGAGGTCGCCGCCGCCGTCGGCTTCCTCGCGTCGGACGCCGCCAGCGCCATCACCGGGGCCGTCCTGCCGGTCGACGGCGGCGCCGCGATGTGACGCCGGGCGCGTCGGCGACCGCCCGCCCCACCGCACCTGCACCACCCGATCCGCACGACCCGATCCGCACGATCCGATCCGACAGGAGCACCGATGAGCCAGGACCTGCTGTCCACCTTCACCACCCTGCTGGTCGACACCTTCGGGGTGCCCGAGGGCGACGTCGCCCCGGACGCCACCTTCGAAGCGCTCGGCCTCGACTCGCTCGACGTGGTCGAGCTGACCCTGGTCCTCGAGGAGGAGACCGGCGTCAAGCTCGAGGACGAGGAGCTCGAGGACGTCCGCACCGTCCAGGACGCG
>CAYSTY010000190.1:0-5222 GCA_964433685.1 uncultured Actinomycetota bacterium
GTTGCCCGCCACGATCCAGGGTTCCTCGTGCTCCTCGACCCCGATGCCGTGACCGGTGCGGTGCACGAACAGCTCCCCGTAACCGGCGGCGGCGATGTGGTCGCGGGCGGCGGCGTCGATGGCCTCGGCCGCGACCCCCGGTCGGACCGCCTGCACGGACCGTTCCTGCGCCTCCTCGAGGACCCGGTGCAGCTGCGCGTACCCCTCGGGCAGGTGACCGATGGCGTAGTCCCGCGTGCTGTCGGAGCAGTAGCCGTCGCGCGTCCCTCCGATGTCGACGACCACCGCGTCGCCGACCTCGAGGACGCGTTCCCCGGTCTCGTGGTGCGGTGAGGCCCCGTTCGGTCCGGAGGCGACGATGACGAAGTTGACCTCGTCGTGGTCCTCCCCGATCAGGTCGGCGATGTCGCGACCCACCTCGGCCTCCGTCCGTCCCGGCCGCAGCAGGTCCGGCACGGCGGCGTGGACGGCGTCGATGGCCGCGCCGACGTCGCGCAACGCCTGCACCTCGGCCGCGGTCTTGACGATGCGCAGGTCCCGCATCACCTCCGAGCCGCGGACCCACCGGGCGTCGGGGAGCGCCGCCTGCAGCCCCAGCGTGAACGAGGTCCAGAGGCGGTCCTGGACCGCGAGGGTGCCACCGAGGTCGGTGCCGGCACGGCGCAGCAGGTCGACGGCCAGCGCGATCGGGTCGTCGGTCTCCCCCCACGGGGCCAGCGTCACGAGGTCGGCTGCCCCGCTGGCCTCGGCGCGCGGCGCCTCGAGCTCGGGGACCACCAGGGACACGGGTCCCTCGGCCGGGACGATGAGCAGGTTGAGGCGCTCGAGCGGCAACGCGTGGTAGCCGACGAGGTAGCGCAGGTCCGCGGAGGGACCGACGAGGAGCGCGTCGACACCCCGCGTACGCAGCGCCTGCCGCGCGCGATCGAGTCGGTCCGTCGCGGGGTCGGGCACCGCGGCTCCTCCGGTGGTGGGCTGGGACGCCATCCTACGTACCCTGCGGCCGCCCGCAGCCACCGACGAGGACGGCGCCGTGACCGACTCCACCGCCGTGTCGATGCGGCGGAGCGATGCCGTGGCGCAGCTGCCCGACCGGGTCGACGTCCTCGTGATCGGTGGCGGCATCACCGGCGCCGGGGTGGCCCTCGACGCGGCGGCACGCGGTGCGCGCGTCGCCCTCGTCGACCGCGGTGACCTGGCGAGCGGTACGTCCTCGCGCTCGTCCCGCCTGGTCCACGGAGGCGCGCGCTACCTCGCCACCGGCGACGTCGCGATGGTCGCCGAGGGGGTGCGGGAACGCGACCGTCTGCGGCGCATGGCCCCCCACCTGGTGCTCCCGCTGCCGTTCGTCATCCCCGCCGACACCGCCGGGGACCTGGCGCTGCTGCGGGCCGGGATGACGGCGTACGACGCGCTCGCCGCCGGCCGGGGCGTCGCCACCCACCGGACCCTGTCGGGCGCGGAGGTGCTCCGCCAGGCGCCGGGGCTGGCGTCCGGCTTCCGGCGCGGCGGGGTGCGCTACTGGGACTGCCGCACCGACGACGTCCGCCTCACCCTGGAGGTGGTGCGTGCCGCCGCGGCCCGTGGGGCCGTCGTCGCGCCGCACGTCGGCGTCACGGGTCTGCGCCGCACCGGGGGCCGGGTCACGGGCGCCGAGCTGCGCGACAGCCTCACCGGTGGGACGCGCGCCATCGCGGCCCGGTGGGTGGTGTCCGCCAGCGGGGTGTGGGCCGCCGACGTCAGCCGGCTCGACGACGCCGACAGCGACCTCGAGGTCCTGCCGGCGCGCGGCGTCCACCTCGTCTTCGATCGGCAGGACCTGCCGGTCAACAGCGCCCTCGTGATCGACGCGGGCGCCGGGGACGGACGGCGGCTGTTCGTGATCCCGTGGGGTCCGCAGGTGTACGTCGGCACCACCGACGAGCTGCACGACGGTGCGCTCGACGATCCGAACGTGCTGGCGACCGATGCCAGCTACGTCCTCGCCGGGATCAACACCGCGTTCGGGACCACCCTGCGCGAGGGGGACGCCGTCGGCGCGTGGGCGGGCCTACGGCCGCTGCTGCACGACCGGCGTGCCGCCGGGACCGCCGACCTGTCACGGCGGCACGCGATCGTCCCCGGTCCCCCCGGGATGCTGACGGTGACGGGAGGCAAGCTGACCACCTTCCGGCGGATGGCCGCCGACGTCGTCGACCGCATCGCCGCGGCGGAGGGCTGGTCGCGGCGGTCACGTACCGCAGCGATCGCTCTGGGATCGTCCGGGGACGTCGCGGTCGGTCGAGCGCGGCTCGTCGCCGCCGCAGCCGGTGCCGGGCTCGACGACGACCTCCTGGCCGGGCTGCACCACCGTCACGGGGACCGTGCGGCGGCCGTGGTCGCGTTCGGTCGTGCTCACGACGAGCTCGACCCGCTGGTGCCGGGACTGCCCTACCTGCGCGCGGAGGTCCGGTGGGCGGTGCGCCACGAGCTCGCCGCACGGCTGTCCGACGTGCTCGAACGCCGTCTGCGGGTCGCGACCCGTCACCGTGAGGCCGGGGGGCTCGAGGCGATCCGATGGACCGCCGACGTGCTGACCGAGGAGCTCGGCTGGAGCCCCGACCGGCGTCGCTCCGAGGTCGCCTGCTACCTCACGGGCGTGCGCACCGAACGCGGCCCGGTGCCCCTGCCGGTCGGTGCGTGACCGTCACAGCTTGATGCGCAGCACCGATGGCAGGACCTCGAAGCTCGCCGGTGTCGTGCCGAGCACCTCGCCGTCGGCCTCGACCACCAGCGGCGGTCCGTCGACGGTCACCGTGGCGCTGTTCCACTCGCGCACGTCCGCCCGTGAGGTGTGGGTCCCCTTGCGCAGCGCCGGCCCGGCCCGCAGCACGTCGATCGGCCTGCCGGTCCAGGCCTGCACGTTGAACCGTCCGTCCCACGGCAGCGCGCGGGGGGCGACGTTCATACCGCCGCCGAAGAACTGGGCGTTGGCGACGACCACGTTCGACAGCGGCTCGGTGAGCTCGTGCTTGTCGAGCCGGACGGTGGTCTCGACGAGCCGGAAGCGTGCGATCGCCGCCACGGTCGCCACGCCGTAGCGGGCCGCCCCGACGCGTCGGGGGAGGCGACCGGCGAGGGCGGTGACCGTGCCCCCGTAGCCGGCCTCGGCGATGTTGGCGAACAGCACGGTCCGGGGGCGACCGTCGCGCCCGGTGAGCCGGATCCGCCCGAGGTCGAAGTTGTTCACCGTGTCGCCGAGCAGGTGGCGTGCGGCCCGCTCCGGGCGCCGGTCGAACCCGAAGGTGCGGGCGAGGTCGCCACCGGACCCGCCCGGGACGACGCCGAGGACGCACCCGTCGGCGTGCGCGGTCCCCGTCTCCGCGTCGACCAGCCCGTTCACGACCTCGTGCACCGTGCCGTCACCGCCGACGGCGACCACGAACCGGCGGCCCCCCGCCACGGCCTCACGCGCGATGCGCGTCGCGTCGCCGGCGGCGCGGGTCTCGACCACGTCGTGCTCGAGCCCGAACCCGTCGAGCGCCACCGAGACCGCGCGCAGGACCTCGCCGCGGTCGTTGCCGGCGTTGGGGTTGGTGATCAGCAGCGGCGGCCCGAAGGGGGCCGACGTCGGGTCGCTCACGAGGGGCTCCGGTCGTCGCCGTCGGTGGCAGGGGCGGGGCTGGCGAGGGGCGCGAGGACCGTGGCCAGCTCACGCACGTCGCCGCCGGCCGCGGTCAGCCGCTGGCGCGCACGCGCACAGCCGGTCACGCTCGGTCCGTCGCCGAGCTGGACGGCGCGCACGGCGGCGGTCGCCGCGGCGGCCTCCGGCTCGAGCTGGTCCATCCCCATGCCGGCGCCGCTGCACCCGGTCCGCTCACCGGTGAGCTCGGGCTCCCGCACCTCGAACCCGGCGGCGGCCAGCACCCGCCGCGGCGCGGCGACGACCCCCTCGCCGCGGGCGAGCACGCACGGGTCGTGCCAGGTGACGGCCGGGGGCGCGGCCGGGGTGGCGGCCGTGGCGAAGCGCAACCGACCCGCGGTGACGGCCGCATCGAGGTAGCTGGCGAGGTCGGTCGCGGCGTACCCCGCCGCGCGCAGGGACCCGAGGCAGTGCGGATCGGTGGCGACCACGGCGGCGGCCGCGCCCGGACCCTGCAGGCGCTCCCGCGCGTCGTCGCCGGCGTCGCGCGCGCCGAGGTCGTCGAGCAGGGCGCCGCAGCAGCCCGCGGGCACCTCGACGCGGACCCGCTCCCCCGCGGCTCGCAGCAGGGCGACCGTGGCTGCCAGGACGTCGTTGTCGTCACGGCACCCGGCCACGACCAGCGCGGTGACCTCGCCGTCGTCGTCGGCCGGGGGGCTCGGCAGCGGTTCGCCCGTCGGTGCCCGGCCCGCGGCCACGGCGGCGACGGCGTCGGCGACGACCGCCGGTGCGACGCCCGCGTCGACCAGCGCGGCCCGACCGGCGCGGACCTGGCTCGGGACGTCCTGGTCGAACACGCAGGGCACGCGGCAGGCGAGGCACCCGCTGCAGGCCCCGAGGCGTCCTGCCACCGCCGGCACGACGGGCAGACGTCCGGAGGCGAGGTCGCTGACGGTGCGGTGGAAGCTCCACGGGACCGCGTCGTCGCGCCCCGTGGCCGACGTGACCGGGCAGGCGTGGCTGCACATCTTCGGGCAGAAGCTGCCGTGCAGCGCGTCGTCGGCGACCGCGTCGAGGTGGTGCGAGCTCACGGGCGGCCTCCGAGACCGAGCTTGCCGGGGTTGAGCAGGTGGTCGGGATCGAGCGCGTCCTTGACCCGGCGCAGCACGTCGAACCCGGCCGGACCGAGCTCCTCCGGTAGGTAGGGCGCGCGCACCAACCCGATCCCGTGGTGGTGCGAGGCGGTGGCACCGACGGCCAGCGCGGCGCGTTGCCCGGCCTCCCACGCCGCGTCGTAGCGGGCCAGCGCCTGCGCCTCGTCCCCGTCGTTGACCGCCCCGAGGGTGTAGTAGATCGAGGCGCCGGTGTCGTAGACGTGGCTGACGTGGGCGAGGACGAGGTCGACGTGGCGCTGCAGGGCGTCCCGGACGGCGACGTACAGCCGCGGCAGGTCGCGCCACAGGCCGGCGACCTCCATGGTGTCGAGGGTCAGCGCGTCCCCGAACGTGCCGCCCGGCTTCACGTAGTCGGCGAACCGGTAGCTCATGCCGTGCCGGTGGGCGCGCCAGTGCTCCCCCGGCTCGCGCCCGAGGTCCTCGGC
>CAYSTY010000191.1:0-5205 GCA_964433685.1 uncultured Actinomycetota bacterium
CGGGGCCGGGGGATCGAGCACCGCGATCCCGGCGGGTGGGCCATCGAGCCAGATCGGTGTCACGTCGCTACCTCGCCGTCGCTGGTCCGCCCCCGGACGGACAGCAGCCTGCCGCACCGTCGGGGCCCCGCGACGACGGGTCGGCACGCGCCTGTGGACAGCGACGCCCGGACGGTTACAGGGCGCGGCGGAACACCCATGCCGGCACACCGCTGACCGCCGGGGTGACCTCGTCGACCTGCTCGAACCCGAGGTGGCGGTAGAGCGCACGGTTCCGCGGGGTCTCGGTCTTCAGCAGGCAGGCGCGCAGGCCCTGCGCCCGCATGGCGTCGAGCCCCGCGGCGAGCGCGGCGCCACCCAAGCCCTCACCGTGGCGGTCCGGCCGGACGCCCAGCACCCACAGGTAGCCGACCGACGGGCCGGCGTGCGTGAGCAGCACCTCGTCGGTCACGTGCTCGTGCCGCAGCAGCCGCACGGTGGCGGCCGGACCGAAGGCGTCGGGCAGCGGCAGACGCCAGAACCCCGCACGCACGACCTCGACGGGGCCGACCGCCAGCTCGGGCGAGGGCAGCCAGCCGCACACCGCCGCACCGTCCGCGACCACCTCGACGCCGCCGCGACGGGCGCACACCTCGAGCACCGGCCGGAACATCGCCGGCAGGGTGCGTCGCTGTCGGGTCAGGTCGGGCTGCACCCAGCTGACCGCCGGGCCACCGGCGAACGCCGCGGCCAAGGTGGCCGCGGCGCCCGCGAGGTCGGTGCGTGCCGGCACGCCGGCGGCGCTCAGAAGCGGCCGGGGAAGAAGATGCCGAGCTCACGCTCGGCCGAGGCGGCCGAGTCCGAGCCGTGGACGAGGTTCTCGCCGATGACGGTGGCGAAGTCCCCGCGGATCGAGCCGGGCGTCGCCTCGATCGGGTTGGTCGCCCCGATGAGGTTCCGCATCCCGGCGATCGCGTCCTCACCCGCGACGCACATGGCGACCAGCGCCCCCGAGGTGATGAAGTCGACCAGCTCACCGAAGAACGGGCGATCGACGTGCTCGGCGTAGTGCTCCTCGGCGACGGTGCGCTCGAGGGTGCGCATCTCGAGCGCCTCGAGCGTGAAGCCCTTGCGTTCGATCCGGCTGACGACCTCGCCGACGAGGCCGCGGGCGACGCCGTCGGGCTTGACGAGGATGAGGGTCTTCTCTGCGGCCACGGTGGAACTCCAGGAGGTCTCGGGAGGAGGGACGCGCGCCGGAGAGGACGGCGCGCTCGGGCGGGAACGCTACCGGCCCTCGTCCGAGTCGTCGTCCGAGCCGTCGTCGGCGTCGTCCGGTTCGTAGGGGTCGGCGGCGTCGTCGTCCTCGAGCAACGCTTCGAGCGCGGAGCTGAACGCGGTCTCGTCGGCGAGCAGCTCGGTCGCCTCCGCGAGGTCGTCCTCGTCGAGCTCGTCGTCGTCGTCGGGTCCGAGCACGACGTCGTCGTCCTCGTCCTCGATCGGCAGGTAGCGGTCGCGGGCGGCACCCACGGTCGTCAGCGACCCGGCGACGAGGATGCCGTCGCCCTCCCCCGCCAGCGACTCGGCCACCTCGAGCGCCGCGGTCAGCTCGCCGATGACGTCGACGGCGACCTTGCGCCCCTCCCAGACGGCGGCGGCCTCCGCTGCCATCCGTTCGAGCGGCGCCGCGCGGGGGGCCGGCGAGGTGGTCACGATCACGTGGCTGACCACGTCGCGGAACTCGGCGAGGATGCCGCCGACGTCCTTGTCCTCGAGGCAGCCGGCGACGAGGATCAGGTCGCGGAACTCGAACGCCTCGGCGACGGAGGCGGCAGCGGCGCGGGCGCCGTGGGGGTTGTGCGCGCCGTCGAGCAGCACCGTCGGGTCACGGTGCACCACCTCGAGGCGCCCGGGCACGAGCACCGCCGCCAGACCGTGACGGACGACGTCGTCCTCCATGGCGTCGAACGCCGCGCCCGTGAGGGCGGCGAACGCCCCGAGGGCGAGGGCGGCGTTACGGGCCTGGTGGGCGCCGTGCAGCGGGAGCAGGATCTGGTCGATGGTGCGCTCCCCGACCCGGAGGGTCAGCAGCTGCCCACCCACCGCGACCCGACGCTCCACCACCTCGATGTCGCGGTCGAGCTGGTGCAGCGTGCCGCCCTGTTCGGCCACGGTGCGTTCCACGAGGGCCTGGACCTCGCCGGACTGGGCGGCGTTGACCACGATGCTGCCCGGCTTGACGATGCCGACCTTCTCCCCCGCGACCTCGAGCGGGGTGCCGCCGAGCTGCGGGTGGTCGACGTCGATCTCGCCGAGGACGGCGACGTCCCCGCGCACGAGGTTGGTGGCGTCCCAGCGGCCGCCCATGCCGACCTCGACGATCCCGACGTCGACGGGCACGTCGGCGAACCACGCCATGGCCATGGCCGTGAGCAGCTCGAAGTAGGTCACCGGATCGGGGCCGCGGGCGTCGACGAGCGCCGCGAGCGCCGCCACCTCGTCGTGCAGCTCGGCGAACCGGGTGGGACCGATGGGTCGCCCCGCGTACGACAACCGTTCGCGGACCGTCTGCAGGTGCGGCGAGGTGTAGGTGCCCGCCGACAGTCCCGCGGCGCTGCACAGCGCCCCGACCATCCGGACGATCGAGCCCTTGCCGTTGGTGCCGGTGACGTGGATGGACGGGAAGGCGAGCTGGGGCTCACCGAGCAACTCGAGCAGGAGGGTGATGCGGTCGAGGTCGGGGACCATCCGGCCCGGTCCGCGCTCGGACAGCGCCGCGATCGCCGCGTCGTAGTCGGCCACCGTCAGTCCTCGATCGCGGCGAGCGATTCGTCCTGCGCGGTCAGCTCGGCGATGCTGCGCGACAGCTCGTCGTGGCGGTCGCGCTGTTGCTGGACCACCTCGGCCGGTGCCCGCTCCACGAACCCGGCGTTGCCGAGCTTGCCGGCCACCTTGTCCAGGTCGCCGCGGGCCTTGTCGAGCTCCTTGTCGATCCGGGCGCGCTCCGCCGCCACGTCGATCAGACCGGTGAGCTCGACCTGCGCCTGCCCGCCCTCGAAGACGATGGTCGAGGTGCCGGGCCGGTCCTCGAGCGCGTCCACGACCCGCAGCGCGCTCAGGCCGGCCAGCGATGCGATCAGTTCGGCGTGGGTCCGCAGCAGCTCGCCCCGCGTCGCGGTGACCGTGACCTCGAAACGCTTGGAGGGGGCGACGCCGTTCTGCGAACGGAAGCGACGCACCTCGGTGACGAGGTCGCGGATGGCGTCGAAGCTCGCCTCCGCGTCCGCATCCACGTCCCCGGGTCGGCCGGTGGGGTAGGCGGCCACCATCAGCGACTCGGCCCCGCCGGCGGCACCGGTCAGAGCCCGCCACAGCTGCTCGGTCACGAACGGGATCAGCGGGTGGAGCAGACGCAGCAGGTCGTCGAGCACGCGGGCCAGCACCGCCCGGGCCGTGGCACGGGCGGCCTCGTCGTCGCCGTACAGCCGGGTCTTGGCCGCCTCGAGGTACCAGTCCGCGAGCTCGTCCCAGGTGAAGTGGTACAGCGCCGAGGAGATGCGCGCGTAGTCCCACGTCGCGTAGTCGGCCTCCGTCCGGGCGCGGGTGCGTTCCAGCGACGACAGGATCCAGCGGTCCTCGAGCGCCAGCGTGTCGCGCGGCGGCAGCTCGCCCGGCGTCGCACCGTCGAGGGTGCCGAGCGCGAACCGGGTCGCGTTCCACAGCTTGTTGGTGAAACGCTTGGCGCCCTCGACCCACTCGGCGGCGAGGGGCACGTCGGTCCCCGGTGAGGCGTGCTGGAACAGCGCCAGCCGCAGCGCGTCGGCCCCGAACTCGTCGATGAACTCGAGCGGGTCGATGACGTTGCCGAACGACTTCGACATCTTCTTGCCGTACTGGTCGCGCACCATGCCGTGGTTGTAGATCACCCGGAACGGCACCTCGTCGAGGAACCACAGGCCGATCATCAGCATCCGCGACACCCAGAAGGTGTTGATGTCGTAGCCGGTCTCGAGCACGGCGGTCGGGTACCAGGTGCGCAGCTCGGGGGTGTCGGACCCGGGGCCCTCCCACCCGAGGGTGGTGAACGGCCACAGCTGCGAGCTGAACCAGGTGTCGAGGACGTCGGGGTCCTGCTCGAGCTCGGTGCTGCCGCACTCGGCGCAGCCCGACGGATCCTGCCGTGCGACGGTGATGTGCCCGTCGGGGCAGTACCAGGCCGGGATGCGGTGGCCCCACCAGATCTGGCGCGAGATGGTCCAGTCGTGGAGGTTGTCGAGCCAGTCGAGGAACGAGGTCGTGAACCGTTCCGGGACCAGGCGCGTGCGGCCGTCGCGGACCGCGGCGGCGGCCTTGTCCGCCAGAGGACGCACGGCGACGAACCACTGGTCCGACAGGCGCGGCTCGACCACCGTGTCGCAGCGCGAGCAGTGCCCGACCGCGTGCTCGTGGCTCTCCACGCCGACCAGCAGGCCGAGCGCGTCGAGCTCGGCCTTGACCTGCTCGCGGGCCTCGAACCGGTCGAGGCCGGCGAACCGCTCCCCCACCACCTCGGTCAGCCGCGCGTCGTCGTCGAGGATGTCGATGACCTCGAGGTCGTGGCGCAGGGCGATGGCGTGGTCGTTGACGTCGTGCGCCGGGGTGATCTTGACCGCGCCGGAGCCGAACTCCGGGTCGACGTAGTCGTCGGCGACCACGCGGAAGGTGCGGTCCTGGAACGGGTGGCGGACCTCGCGCCCGACCACGTCGGCGTAGCGCGGATCGTCCGGGTGGACCGCGATGGCGGTGTCCCCCAGCATCGTCTCCGCCCGCGTCGTCGCGACTTGGATCCCCCCGTCGCTGCCGTCCGCCCACGGGTAGCGGAAGCGGACGAGCTCGCCGACGTCGTCGCTGTGGTCGACCTCGATGTCGGACAGCGCCGTACGGCAGCGCGGACACCAGTTGATGAGGCGGTTGCCGCGGTAGATCAGCCCCTGCTCGTGGAGGGCGACGAACACCTCGCGCACCGCGCGCGAGCGGGGCTCGTCGAAGGTGAAGGCCTCACGCTCCCAGTCGAGCGAGGACCCGAGCTTGCGCAGCTGGTCGAGGATGACGCCGCCGTACTCCTCCTTCCAGCGCCACACCCGTTCGATGAAGGCGTCGCGGCCGAGGTCGTGGCGGGTCAGGCCCTCGGCGGCGAGCTGCTTCTCCACCACGTTCTGGGTCGCGATGCCGGCGTGGTCCATGCCG